>JBATLU010000019.1:0-6124 GCA_049289475.1 Pontixanthobacter sp.
GTTCTGAAAGATCAAAGCCCTGCGCTTGCCGTGCGTGATATGCGGATGGATGCGACGATCAGCACCAACGACGGCCCCCCGCCGGTGCAAGCCACCGACAGCGCCGATTTCGGCGCATCGATGACCTTCCGCTACCGCGTGTCCAGCATCGCGTCACGGCTGATTACACTGACGGAAGAGCTTATGTTGGGCGACGAGATCACCTCGACCAAGGAAGTCTTGACGATGGTGTTCGGCGAAGATGAAGCCCCCTTCTCCGCCGCGGGCGGGCAGTTTCTGCTCAAGATTGTCGAGGGCAAAGACACCGACAAGCCAATCTTCAAGATCGAGAAATTGCGCGATATGGAAGCGGGCGAAGCTGCACCGATCAAGGGGGTCGATATTATGGCTTTGATCCGCGCGATGGCAGCGCAGCGCTGAATGCGAATACCGGCTCGCCGAGACTGGGCGAGCCGGTAGTAATCACTAACGATAGCCGCTTACTGCTTTACGCCTCCGCCAAGTCCGACATAGCCGATCGTGCCGTTGGCCAAGGCGGTGCCGAAGCGTAGCTCCACCGCTTGCGGGCCATAGAATGCACCGCTGAACTTGCCGGTGACTCCGCCGAAGGAAGAAACGCCGGTGAACCCGTTTCCGCTTGGATCGAGCGTGATATCGACCATGGCCGTACCCATGTTGGTACCGTTGGTTGAAATAAGTGGGACCGACATGGTGCCTGTTTTGACCGCAAAATTGATCTGCATTGTTCCGGTACTGCGGGAAGCGTCAACCGTTCCCACCCCTTGAACCGCTCCGCCCAGCGCAACATTGTAAGTGACGGTGCCGTTTGGAAAATCACCGGCCTTGGTCGGGACACCCGCGTTGACCAGCCGGTATTTCGCGAGCCCGTTTTCGACATGGGTCCAGATTCCGATGAAGCTGTATTCGGTCTGCGTGTTGTTAAACAGCGTCACGACATCGACGATATTACCGTTGGTGACCTGCCAAACCCGCGACCCTGTCGGAGTGCTCGTCGGTGTTCCCTGATTAATGGTAATAGTTGGCGCACCGCCCGGTGCGGTTAGGCGAAATTCATCGGTCGCGCTAAGATATTCGATCAATGTTCCGGTGCCAAAGGCCTGCTGCGACGGATTGATGAATACATTCGTTCCACCGCCCGCAGTCGTATCGATTTCATAGGAAACTTCGGAAGTCTGGAACGTCTGATTACCCTGCAAATCGGCGAGTTTGGTATAGGTTACGGGTGTCGGCGTAGGTGTCGGGGTTGGGGTTGGCGTGGGCGTTCCGGTTGCAGTGGGTGCGGGGCTGCTACCCCCTCCTCCGCAACTTGCCAGAAGCAGAGCAGACGCACCAATCGACGCTTTGAGCGCCACTGCAAACTTTCCCATAAACCCTCCATAAATCACCGCGATTATTCGCCTGAGTATTGTTGCGAGAATCATTTCAGAAATAATGTTCTCGGCTCTGCAATTATCACGAATATTTTAGGCGGAAAGCGAAATATGCAGCGGCCACAGGCGTTTACGCCATTTTTTGTGGAGACTTTCCATTTCTTGCTCGCCGCTAATCGAATTATGATGCCTTCCCGTCGATGCGCGGCGAAGACCGGTTGCATTTCCGGTCAATCTCCGGTTCAAGCGGCGGCAGTTAATCAGGGGTTATAGCGGACTGCGCCGGGGACTGTCTTTTGGCGCGCCGACCCAATTGTACCGGAGATGTACCCAATGAAGGCCCAACTCATGGCCGCAGCTGCCGTTAGCGCGCTGCTCGCAGGATGTTCACAAGTTAGTGGAGGTGAAGAAATGGCAAGCGCAAGCACCACTGCCGCAGCGGCAGAAACCGCCATTCCCGAAGCTACCGGTTACTTCGCCCAGCCAAGCGATTTGCCGTTGCACGCGCCCGATTTCACCAAGATTTCGGACGATGACTATCTGCCCGCCTTCGCCCAATCGATGGCGATCCACGCCGCCGAAATCGAGCAGATTAAGAACAACCCCGACGCCCCCACATTCGCCAATACGATTGTCGCGCTGGAAACGTCGGGCAAGATGCTCACCCGCGTTGCGTCGGTGTTCTTCGCGCTGACCGGTTCGAACACCAATGACACCCTGCAGGCGGCAGAGGCCGAAATCGGCCCCAAACTGTCGGCGCATAGCGACGCGATCACGCTCGATCCGGTGCTGTTTGCCCGCGTCAAATCTGTCTATGATCAGCGCGCCGCGCTCGGCATCAAGGGTGAAGACCTCAAACTGCTCGAAGAAACCTATGACGGGATGGTCCATGCCGGCGCTTTGCTGACCGAAGTGCAGAAGGATCAGGTTCGCGCAATCAACACCCAGCTGACCGAAGTCACCAATGAATTCGGCAACACGGTGCGCGATGGCACCGTTGACGGCGCGTTGATTGTGGACAGCAAGGATGAACTGGCCGGAATGTCCGATGCTGATATCGACCTTGCTGCAAAGCTGGCGGCCGACAAGGGCATGCCGGGCAAATTCGCCATCGCGTTGCAGAACACCACTCAGCAACCGGTGTCGCCCGAGCTGGAAGACCGCGCGACACGCGAAAAACTGTTCATGAACAGCGTCCACCGTAACGACCAGGCGGGCAAGAATGATACGCGGATGCTGATCGCCAAAATCGCCCAGTTGCGCGCAGAGAAGGCGGCGTTGTTCGGCAAGCCCGACTGGGCTAGCTATGTGATGTATGACCGGATGGCCAAACAGCCCAAAACCGCGATTGATTTCATGGAACAGATGGTCCCCGCCCTCGCCGCCACGCAGCGCAGCGAAGCCGAAATGCTCAACGCCAAGATCAAGGCCGAAGGCGAGGATTTCACCGTCCAGCCGTGGGACTGGTCGCGCTATGCCGAGAAAGTCCGCAAGGAAAAATACGATCTCGATGAAAATGCGGTGAAGCCCTATTTCGAAATCAAGAGCGTGCTGGAAAACGGCGTGTTCTACGCCGCGAACCAGCTCTATGGCCTCAGCTTCAAACAGCGCACCGATCTGCCGGTCTATCACCCCGATGTGACCACCTACACCGTTTATGACCGTGACGGCAGCGAGCTTGGCATCTTCTATTTCGACCCCTACCAGCGGCCCAGCAAACGCGGCGGCGCGTGGATGAGCAATTTCGTCGACCAGAGCCACCTCTATGGCACCAAGCCGGTGATCTACAATGTGCTCAACATCCCCAAGGCTGCCGATGGCGAGCCGCAACTGGTCAGCTTCGACAATGTCGAAACCATGTTCCACGAATTCGGCCACGCGCTGCACGGCTTCTTCGCCAATCAGCAATATGCGTCGATTTCGGGCACGGCCACCGCGCGCGATTTCGTCGAATATCCCAGCCAGGTGAATGAAATGTGGGCGTCAGACCCGGCCATTCTGGCCAATTATGCCAAGCATTACCAAACCGGCAAAGTGATCCCGGCAGAACTGATTGCCAAAATTGATGCGGCATCCAAATTCAACCAGGGCTATGCGCTGGGCGAAACGATGGAAGCTGCATTGCTCGACATGAAATGGCACGCGCTCAGCCCGGCCCAGGCCAAGGCCATCGACACGCCGGAGAAAGTCGCCGCATTTGAAAGCAAATCGCTGAATGATCTGGGTCTGGAAGTGGCTCTGGTGCCGCCGCGTTACCGCAGCACCTATTTCAACCACATCTTCTCCGATCCGGCGGGCTATTCTGCGGGTTATTATTCCTATCTGTGGACCGAAATGCTCGACCGCGACAGCCGTAAATGGTTCCGCGACAACGGCGGCCTGACCCGCGCCAACGGCGACCACTTCCGCGCCACCGTGCTCAGCAAAGGCGGAACGATGGACTATTTCGATATGTTCCAAAGCTTCGCCGGACGTCAGCCCGATGTAACCCCGATGCTGGAAGCGCGCGGATTAACCGACGCCGCAGAATAGGTCGGTTGCGCTAGAAAAGAGCCCCGTTCCTCAAGTGAGGAGCGGGGCTTTTTTGTTTGGGAGCCTGTTGCAGTGTGAGGTTCCTAATCGGATATCTGAAACTGGAGTGGTTAATGTACCGGCGGTTTTTGAGTGCGGAGGCTATAAATGCTGACCCTCATTGAATCGCTAGAGCCGGATTTTGGCTTTCACTTAGACAATGTACATGACGCACGGAAAGGCGCGCCATCCGTAGCGACACTCCTCCAGACCAAGTGTGAACCGCTTTGTGTTTCGCCATTTGGTAGAGCGACGACACTGGATACAAATTGAGGATGAATGATACGCACGTTCAAATCACATAAATAGCCAAGCAACGCTTCAAATACCTCTGCAATGTCAGAAACCTGCTCATCAAGAAATTGGATCACATCCTGTTTCGCAAGGGCACTGTCCTGATGTGCGATTTCAATGGTTGGTGCTAGCAGTGAACCATTAGCCTGAAGCTCGTAGTCGCAGATTGTCACGGACTTGGTCTCGTTTGGATGGATCATGGCATGTCGATGGTTTGCAACCCTAGCTAAGACCTCCCAAGCCGCATTCATCCAAGCAATAAGATCATCTGCTTCGCCATACTTTGCGAAGAACGCTGGCCTAAATTTCGAGTCCCAAGGTCCATTGTGCACTTCCTTCGGGAAAAAGAGTGTAGTCAGCCTTTTTATTTCGATTTCGACATCGCGCAATGCGGCAAGACTTTGTCGAACCTTGCCAATGAGATTTGGGGTGCGCGGGACATAGGCTGCAGTCAGTTTCTCAGCCCGACTCGCTTCTCGCATCTTATCCTGATGTTCAAATAGATCATCTGTGACTCCGACAACGGACGCCAACGCGCTTGCAGCGTCCAGTGCTATACGCAGTACTGCGTCAGAGGAGACGGCATCGGGCAAATATGTTGCGTCTGCCAATGCGAACGCAACGCCAACTGTCTTACGGACAAAAAGGTGTTCGACCCCAAACTCCAACTCTTTTTGTTGAATGATCTGAGGAAGGTTTAGATTTGTCCTCTCAGGATCGATGTGGTCCGCAAATACACCCGAGGACAAACAGCGCTCGGCAAGCATAAACATCCGCTCATCGATCACCATCACCGCAATGATGTTCCCACACTCAGGCGGTATGCTTGCACTGCCTGCTGCATCGCGCTTTTGACCTACAGCTGCCTTCAAATCGGGTTTTGCATTTGGTTTGTTCATGCCGCGACAATAGCCCGAAACAGTCAATATTTGTAGGTGCAAAGTCTGGTTTTGAAACTTTAGCTGACAAGCCGCTTTTCATTCACAAAAGCCCTCGCGCCGACCTCTCCGATCCATTTGGCCGCAACACCCCAAACCTTCGCAACAATCGCCTCCGACAGTGCCTCCTCCGGCGCACCTATTGCAGCCAGCTTCCCTTCGTTCAAAACCACCACGCTGTCCGCATGGTTCATCGCCAGCGCGAGATCGTGGAGCACAATCACAACGCCGGTCCCGCGCTCCGCCTCGCGCCGCAAATGGCCGAGCAGGGTCTGCTGGTGGCCAATATCGAGCGCGGCGAGCGGTTCGTCGGCAAGGATCCAGTCGGGCTGTCCCGCCAGCACACGAGCGAGCAAGGCGCGTGCCTTCTCGCCGCCTGATAGTTTTGACACTGGCCTGTCTGCCAGTGAGGTGAGATCGAGCGCGTCCAAGGCGGCATCGACCGGCGCGGCGGCATTGTCACCATGCGGCATCCGCCCCAGCGCGACGAGGCTGCGCACCGCGACATCCCACGCCACTTCGCCATCCTGCGGCAGATAACCGATCCTCTGTGCGCGTCTGCGGTGCGGCATGGCGGAAAGCGCCCCGCCGTCCAGCATCACCGCCCCGCTATCGGGCGCAAGAAGCCCCGCGAGCGCCGCAAGCAGCGTCGATTTGCCCGCGCCATTGGGACCGCAAATCGCGGTAATCTGGCCGGGTACGAAAGCGGCGGAAACATTGTTCAGGCGGGCGCCGACTGTGAGATTTCTCGCTGCGAGTGTCATGCCAACCCCCTCCTCATCCGCAGCAGCAGCCACAGGAAGAACGGCGCCCCGATCAGGCTCAGCGCAATGCCGAGCCTTAGTTCAGTGACCAGCGGCAATATCCTCACCACGCTATCCGCGACCAGCACCAGCAGCGCCCCCGCCAGCGCGCTAGGCATGATCAGCG
>JBATLU010000020.1:0-10726 GCA_049289475.1 Pontixanthobacter sp.
CCACCCGCCACTCTCTTCACCAATCAGCGCGTCCGCCGGCAGCGCGACATTGTCGAAAAAGACTTCGGCAAAATGGGCGTCGCCTGCCAAATCCCTGATCGGCCTGATCGAAACGCCCGGCTGTTTCAGATCGATAATCAATTGTGACAGGCCAGCGTGCCGATCTTCGGTACTCCCCGATGTACGCACTAGGGCGATCATATAATCGGAATGCATCGAATTGGTGGTCCAGATTTTCTGCCCGTTCAGCAACCAGCCGTCCGCCGTTGGCTCGGCCCGGGTGCGAACGCTGGCAAGATCAGAACCGGATCCCGGCTCGCTCATACCGATACAGAACAACGCCTCCCCGCGGCAAATGCGCGGGATATAGAATTGCCGTTGCGCTTCGGTCCCGAAATTAAGGATCAGCGGCGCGCTCTGCCGGTCGGCAATCCAGTGCGCGGCCACCGGCGCTCCGGCAGACAGCAGTTCTTCCACCACCACAAACCGCGCGAATGGCCCGCGTCCCGCCCCACCATATTGCTTGGGAATGGTTAATCCGAGCAGTCCTGCCTCGCCCAGCTTACGGCTGAAACCCGCATCAAAACCGCTCCACGAACGAGCCCGCTGATCGGCAGACAGGTTTTGCACTGCCTCTGCCGCGATCCGGCGGACAAGCGGCCGCAAGTCCTCCTCTTCAGCGGGCAATGCGGCATAGGCAAAATTATCGAACACAGTTCATCCCGTCAGCAGCCACCACTTGATTTGTTCGGGTATGGTGAGAAACTTCGGCTGGTGCAAACCCCTTTGAACGAATAGTCGGTACTCCAAGCAAATTGGAGCGCGGTAATATGGAACCCTTTCTCAAAATTGACCGGCATGGCGCAATTGTGGTGGCGACGCTCAACCGTCCCGATCAACGCAATGCGATCTCGGAGACGGCGCATAGCGAAGAAATTCGCGACTTTTGCGCTGCTGCCACGCGCGACCACACATTGCGTGCGATCGTCCTGACGGGCGCGGGCAAGGCATTTTGTGCGGGCGGCAATGTCAAACATATGCGCGACAAGGAAGGCATGTTTGCCGGTTCGCCGTTTGAAATCCGCAATTCCTATCGCACCGGCATCCAGCTCATCCCGACCGCGCTGTACGACCTCGAAGTGCCTATCGTGGCAGCGATTAACGGCCCTGCAATCGGCGCCGGACTTGATCTGGCGTGCATGTGCGACATCCGCATCGCGGCAGATAATGCGCTGTTTGCCGAAAGTTTCGTCAAGCTGGGCATTGTGCCCGGTGATGGCGGTGCATGGCTGTTGCCCCGAATCGTAGGAATGGCGCACGCGAGCCAAATGACTCTGACCGGAGAAATGCTCGATGCGGCAAAGGCGCTTGAATTCGGGCTCATCAGCGAGGTGACCGCACCCGAAGCGCTTATCGACCGGGCAATGAAGCTGGCGGAATCGATTGCCGCGAACCCGGGTCACGCCACACGAATGGCCAAGCGATTGCTTCGCGAAGGCCAAGATATGAAGCTAGCCCCACTGCTGGAAATGTCGGCCGCCTATCAGGCCTTGGCGCATCACACGCATGACCACCACGAGGCGGTCGAAGCCTTTCTTGAGAAACGGCCAGCCAAATTCGAGGATCGGTAAAACTCGGCTGAAATCCGGACCTTGCACCTGTTTGGAATTGTTAGCTGCCGAGCAGCAGCCAGGTCTCCGCAAGATCGTCTGCACTGACTGCAATGTGCCGTGACCAGGTAAAGCTTGCTCTGACGCCGCAGCTGGCAACTTCGATGTCAGGGTAGATGTCTGTGTCGGGATGCCCGTCTCCGAGAATTTGAAGTTGCTGACCGAAAATGCGGAACACCGGCATTTTGCCGGACCGCGTCTGCAAAACGAACCAGCCACTACTGCGATCAAACCGCAAGCCCTCCACATCGAGAGAGCAGACATGTGCATTTGCGCCGATTGAACGCCCCCTGATCGACCACAGTCCGTCGTCCGAGTGGGTCACGATAATCTTCTCCATCGCGCTATCGGCCAGCACGGGCAGCAAGCGCCGCCAAATCGCATCGCTTTTTACGGCATCGGGAACATCGGGCTGGCCGCCGACGAACAGAACCCGTTCTCCGCGCGCAATCCAGCTTGGCTCTCCCGCCGCCCCACCAAGAACCGCAATGCGCGCCTGATATTGATCAACGATGCAGCTGAAACCGGCGCAGCGGTTTCGTTCGCGAATCCATGCTTTCTGCGAGTTGACAATATTCGGATCCTTCACCCGAGCGACTGCATATAGATCGGCCAGCTGCCGGTCATAAAAATCCAGATTCTGCTGCTCGCCTTCTTCGCTGCAAATCATGTGTTCGACGCGGTTTTGTGCAAGATTACAATCGAACGATCTGCGGCTTTCCAGCGCATAGGCTTCGCCGAACTGTCTTATCAGATTTTCAGCATCGACCTGTTCGAACGCGGCCGTAGTCCTGGGCCCGGCCAACACAATCTTTCCGTCAATCCGCGCATCGCCAAAAAATTCCAATTGGTTGGGCGCCATCTGCGTGCCTGACAATCTGGCACCAGCAACATTGAACTGGCCCCAGCCGGGAAAGCGAACCAGATCGGCGGCGGCCAAATTCGCTCCGCTGAAATTGATTTGT
The DNA here is from genome assembly GCA_049289475.1 of Pontixanthobacter sp. GTDB lineage: Bacteria > Pseudomonadota > Alphaproteobacteria > Sphingomonadales > Sphingomonadaceae > Pontixanthobacter. Next base: position 2,636 of record JBATLU010000020.1, read on the forward strand.
CGGTCGAGCGGGCATCCATTGCTCACTTCAATCCCGCAATCGAACCGGAAAAAAGTCAAATTGGCATCATTAAGCCGCCAACCGTTGAGACCGGTTGTCACAATTTGCGTTGCGGATTTCAGCTCAAGTTCGCGAAACCATCCACCTGACAGGCGGCCATGCCATAAATCGGCCTGCGACATATCGGCATCTTCCATCGCGACATCGTCAAACAGCACTTTCTGCAAATTCGAACCGCGAAAACTCGCTTTGGACAGATCGCTTTGGACGAACGCGCTCCGCGCCAAATTGACCTTATCCCAGCGCGAAGCTGACAAATTGCTGCGGTAAAAACACAGCCCTTCAAGCGGCGATGCAATGCGTGTGAAATCCCAATTGGAAAAATCCGCATAATAAATGACGTGCAGCACACTGGTCGACTGCGCCAAACGTTTGACGAGTTGCTCGACCGATTCGATCCGCCGCCCGTCAATATGATCATAGGGGTCATCAGCTGGTATATCGTACCACGCTTCGACATAGTCGGAAGAATCCTCAGGTTCAGCAGGCTGGCCGGGCATCTCGGGGTAGGCGTCAATATAGTCGATACAATTGGGGGGATTGGCAGCATGTGCCGCAACCGGATATGCGGCCGATAAGCCGAGCAAGAGCGAAGTTCCGATGAATAGCATCCGCGCTTGCATGGTCAGCCTGCCGACATCTGGACATAACGCAGCGAAACCCAGCCAGCCTTGCACGGCCCCTTATATTCGCGCGCGGGCCCTTCAAACACAATCGACAGTCCGCAAGTTGACGGGTCGCCCTTCGGTTCGATCGGATAAACGATGCCTGCCCATTGCTCATCATCGCTTACATTGCAGACCAGCATGGGATGTTCCGATTTCAAGCGGTCAAGTTCGGCGCCACTGGCCGAGGGGCTGGCGCGAACCGAGAGAAAGCCGTCACCCTTAGCGTTCAATTGCATCACGCTGGCGTAAGTGTCGCAGGCATCGCGCGCATCATCGCCGCCAACCATGACCGGGACAATGTCCGGTTTGCTGTGCGCGGTTTTGCTGGGAGAATCCGTCGCCGAATTTGCGGGAACGACCGGATTGGCCACTTTTGTTTGAGCCCCGACAGTCTTCAGATCCTCTACAGCCTTCCGGTCATTCGGCGGCGGCGACGAACAAGCCGATGCCGCAAGCAGTAACGCGAAAAGGCACATCTGAAACTTCATCCGGACCCCATTGCAAAAGCCGCTCTCAAAGCTGGGTATTGAGGCCGTTCTAGCAAGCCGAACTGAACTGCGTAGGGCCACACATATGGTCTAGGACAGTTTGGTCATTCTACACCATACCCGCCGCCGAGCATGCCCATATTCCAGGTATGCTCGGATGTGGATTACGGGTGGTGAAAGTTTGAAATTGTGAGCGATGCACAATGCAACATAACCGGGAGATTACATCCAGACATTGCGCTGATTAGTATTCGGCGCAATGCTGGCGTGATGAATCTCTGGTTTGCGATGTGTTTGCACATACCGGTTCAGCTGCTCGTTTGTTGCGCCATTGCTACGATGGCGCTTGCATCGATGCCCGCCCATGCAACCGCCGACAATCCCGGCTATACGATGGACAATTCTGCCGAGCAGCGCAGCGGCGACTGGTATTTGCTGTGCGACGAGGACAATGATTGCGCCATTGTGGGAACCGCCAAAACGCGCGGAAAAACCGCAAGGTACCGCGCTCTTATCCTCCTCAACCGCGCCAATGACCTCGATGCAAATTGGCTCGCGCGGTTGGTCCTGCTCGATGATGCGAAATTGGCAGAGGTCAACGAAGCCATGCCGCAAACAGTGCATGCTTATATCAAAAGTCCTGCAAATATGCGGCCGCCGGTAGTACTGACTTTGCCGCGCGACGGTGGTCCGGCATTTTTCTTGACGCTTGATCAGGGCGCGCGGCTCATCGAATTGCTCGCGCTTGGTAAAAGGGCCGAGATCCGGGATCAGGGTGTCGCATTGGCGACATTGCCGCGCGGTAATTTGCGCAAGCTGCTCAATCGCGCCGACCGCCAGCAACGCACGCATATTCCCCAGCTCGATCCATCGGAGGCAGAATTCGCCGCTTTGCTGCCCCGCTTCAATTACGACGTATTCCCCGCGCGTGATTATCTGCCCGCTTCCAAGCCAAAACTTGAGCGGCCCTGCGGTGACCGTACCGAAAACCGCAGCCGCACGTGGGAATTGACGCAAGGATCACGCCTATGGCTGGTTGATTGCCCCGCCGAGACCCGGGTGTTCCGTGAATTCGCAGGCAAACCGCCCGAACGGCTCAATTTGACCGATCTGCAAGGCAAACTCTATCAGCCGCGCAGCGTTGAGTTCGATCCGGATACTGGCCTGATGACCATGAGCATCCGCACCAATGGCCGCGCCGATTGCGGCCACCGGGTGACCTGGGGGTGGACCGGAGCCGGCGATTTCCAGCTGCTGATCGCAACCAGTATGCCGCTGTGCCGCAATATTCCCGATGCCTTCTGGCCCACACGCTGGGGCGCATCAGGCTGGCGGATTGTGGGCCGCGCGCCGCCGCATAATTCACCCGGCGATTGCGCTCCGGAACCAGACATTATCGACAGTAAAGGACTATCATTATGAGCAATTCAGACGTCGCCGAAGCGATCGGTAAAATGAGCAGCGACCAACAGGCAAATCTCAAGAAAAGCCTGATCGGTCTGATCTTCAAATGCTTTGCCGGTCTGGCGCTGATCGGCGTGATCGCGGTATTCTTCACCATGCAGAATTTCGAAAGCGAGCGGGACCGCTACGTCAACGAAGGGGCGGTGTCCAAGGCGCTGGTGCTGGAAACATCCACCGATGATTACAAGCTGAGCAATTCCCATGGCAAAACGGTCGATGCTTCGATGAATTTCGTCCGCATTGTCCATGATCCCAAATCGCCGGTCAAATATGGCGATCTCGGCAAGACCGTTCAGGAAGCCGACCTTCCCGTACCGCAGACCGGCGAAGGCACCGGCAATATCGTGATGGAAGACCCCGAGTTTTCCGCGGTCAAGGCCGGCGACATATTGACCGTCGTTTCCACCCCATATGAACCCAGTACCCCGTGGACATTGCAGAAAGTGCGCGATTATTCTCCTAATGATTACTATCTGTGGATGGGCGTTTTCGGCGCGCTGGCGATTGCACTGTGGTTCATCGCCCGGATGTTCTCCCGCCGATGATCCAGCCACGAAAGAAGAAGCAAGGCGAGCTGCTCCTCAGCTGCGCCTTGCTCGGCTTGCTCGGCGGCGCGGGCGCCAGTTTCATGGCTTTCGACGTCGGCAGCCGGATGAATGCACTGAAGGACCAGGGTGTGGTGTCCGCCGCCGTGATTACCGGCAAGGAAATGCGCGAATCACGTGAGGTGAAAGTCAACGGCGGCGGCAGACGGGTCAGCCAGCACACCACTGATTACACGCTCAGCCTCAACTTCGATATACACGCCGCCACCCGCCACCGCGACTTTATCGCCGGAAAGCCGGTGCGTTCCGAAGGCACGCCGCTGGCCTATCCCGGCAGCATCGACGTCAGCCGAGCAGTTTACGAGACGCATGCAGAAGGCGCCACCATCGACGTCACTTTCCTGCCCGATATCGCCGGATATGATAAAGACAGTTTCCAGCTCACCCAAACGGTCGAGGAACAATCCTCCTTCGCCTTTCTTATCTGGTGGTACCTCGGCGCGGCCGCCGCGTTTCTGTTCGGTCTGTGGGGCATTGCCCGCTACCGCAGCTTGAACCGCAGCGAGGCCTGAACAGCGCAGCCCCGTCAGGAGGGTGACCACACCCGCACCCAATCGACCTCCATCGCCAGCTCTCCGCGCGCGATTTTGTCGGCGGTGGTTTGCGGCATGCCGTAATAGGGGGTGGTGATCGCGTTGACGTTATGCGGGTAATTGCCGCCAACGGCGAAGTTGAGCAGCAGATACTGCTTCCGGTCGAACCGCCAGGGTCCGTATTGTTCCACATTCGCGCGCGTCACGCGGTAAAACTCGCGGTCGTCGACGTAGAACACCACCGCATCCGCGCTGCGCTCGACCGAATATTCATGCCACTGCGTCACATCGGTGCCGGCTGGGAAATCCTGCCGCTTGACCAGCGGTGTATCGCCCGAATAGCCGGGACCGTGGATCGCCACCGCAGTCCAGCTGGGCACACCGACATATTCCATAATGTCGATCTCCCCCGAATCGGGCCACTGGCCATAGCCGAGCGCCCAGAAGGCGGGCCACACACCGGCGGCATCGGGCATACGGATGCGCGCAGCAATCCGCCCGTAGGTCACATCGACATGGTTCCTGGTGTCGATCCGGCCCGACACGAAATCGGTCGTGCGACCAGTGGGGGTGACATAGCCCGCGCGGTATACCGGTTTCAGCACCAGTGCGCCGCCATCGGCGCCCACGGGGGTGGCGAAGGAAATCGTTGCGGCCTCGTCAACATAGGCCTGCAGTTCATTATTGACCCAGAACGTCGGCCCTTCGACATTCCACACAGACCGATCGAGCGTGCCGCTGTTGAATTCTTCTGAAAACACCAGCTTCATTGCTGGCGCAGGAGTGGGTGTCGGAGTGGGTGTCGGAGTGGGTGTGGGTGTCGGCGCCGGGCTAGAAATCGGGCCGGAGCTTGCGCCCGAAGCCGAACCACCGCCGCACGACATCAACGCCAAGGCACTTGCCGCTGCCACAATACGGGTGCCCGCTGTTATCGCCACATCCATCTCCCTTGCGCACATCGCGGAAAGGATGACCGCCAATTGTGAGCGTTCCCAATTTGCGCAATTTCGCGCCGCATTGCAACCGTTCAATCGGTTTAGCGGCGGGATTTACGATGCCGCGCGTATGCGGGCGATACGCGTATCAGCGCCCGCAGCACATCTTGTCAGCTCACTCCATCGTTGGAATAACGAAGGCGTTCTCGTTTGAACCGTCGGCTGAGCCATCTGGCCAACGCTGAGTCACAGTTTTTACCTTGGTCCAGAATTTGAGCCCTTCGGTGCCGTACTGGTTGGTGTCGCCGAACGCGCTGCGTTTCCATCCGCCGAAACTGTGATAGGCGACTGGAACCGGGATCGGGACGTTGATCCCGACCATGCCGACGTTGACTCTGGAGGCAAATTCACGCGCCGCGTGGCCGTTGCGGGTGAAGATCGCCACCCCGTTGCCATATTGGTGAGCAGAGGGAAGTCGCACGGCTTCCTCGAAATCCTTGGCGCGAACGATCTGCAGCACCGGACCGAAGATTTCTTCCTTGTAGCTTTCCATGTCGGTGGTGACATGGTCGATCAGCGTCGGGCCGACGTAGAAGCCCTTTTCATGGCCTTGCAGACTAAACCCTCGCCCATCGATCACGATCTCGCCGCCTTCAGCCTCGGCGGTGGTGATCCATTGTTCGATCCGCGCCTTGTGCTCGGGCGTGACCACCGGCCCGTAATGCGCCTCGGGATCATTGGAGACGCCGACGCGAAGTGCGTTGATCGCCGGGATCAGCTTTTCGCGCAGCCGGTTGGCGGTATCCTCGCCAACGGGAACCACCACCGGCAAAGCCATGCAGCGTTCGCCTGCGGAACCGAAGGCAGCGCCGGCCAGGTCATTGACCACCATGTCGAGGTCGGCATCGGGCATCACGATACCGTGGTTCTTCGCCCCGCCCATCGCCTGCACCCGCTTGCCTGCCGCGACGCCGCGCTTGTAGACATAGTGCGCAATGTCGGAGGAACCGACGAAGCTGACCGCCGCAATATCGGGATGATCGAGGATCGCATCGACCATTTCCTTGTCACCGTGAACGACTTGCAGCAGCCCCTCGGGCGCGCCAGCCTCAAGGAAGAGTTCAGCCAAACGGACCGGCACACTCGGGTCGCGCTCGCTCGGCTTGAGAATAAAGGCATTGCCCGCCGCAATCGCCATGCCGAACATCCACATCGGGATCATCGCGGGGAAGTTGAAAGGAGTAATCCCCGCCCCAATACCGAGTGGCTGCCGCATCGAATACACGTCAATACCCGGCCCTGCGCCTTGCGTATATTCGCCCTTGAGCACCTGCGGGATACCGCAAGCATATTCGATCACTTCCAGCCCGCGTTGGACATCGCCCTTGGCGTCGTCGACCGTCTTGCCATGCTCGCTCGACAGCAGTTCGGCCAGTTGTTGCATATTGGCTTCGATCAGTTCCTTGAAGCGGAACATCACCCGGGCACGTTTTTGCGGATTGGTTGCTGCCCATTCGGGTTGGACGCGTTTGGCAGTCTCCACCACGCGGTCGAGCAACGCGGCATCGCCCAGTGCAACTTCGGCCTGCACTTCACCGGTTGATGGATTCCACACCTTGTGGGTCCGGCTTGCGGAACCGCTGGCTCCACCAACAATGAAATGTTCAATCTGGCGCATAGATATTCTCCTGATGGAAAGGCCTATGGCAAATGCGGGCAGCCGGAACAATGGCCAACGGCGCTGACGATGCACTCAGCGCCTCTGGTAGACCTTAAACTTTAAAAGTCGGGACCCTGAGCTACTTGCCCTTCCATTCGGGTTTGCGCTTTTCGGCAAAGGCCCGCGGACCCTCCTGCGCGTCCTCACTGGTGTAAGTCAGTTTATGCGCCGCGCGCGCGGCCTGCAGCGCGGCACTGCGGCCCATTTCGGTGGCCAGCATCACCGTTTCGCGCCCAGCCTTGACCGACAATGGCGCGCCTTCGAGAACCTCGTGGGCCAGTTCCAATGCCGCTTCCATCAAGTCTGCGGGTTCGGCCAAGCGGTTCACCAGTCCGATTTCATAGGCGCGCTGCGCGGTGACCGGTTTGCCGGTGAGGATGATTTCCATCATGATCCGCTGCGGAATCATATGGATCAGCGGCGCTGCCCATGGCGATCCGCGCCCGACCTTGACCTCGGTAATGCCGAATTTTGCCGTGGTGCTGGCCACGCACAGGTCGCAGGCCTGCGATATCATCCAGCCACCAGCGAATGCCACGCCGTTGACCGCGGCAATTGTCGGTTTGCTGAGATTGATGCTTTCATAGGGAACCGGAAACATATCGCGCGGCGGGATTTGCAGGCCCGTCTCAACCATTTCCTTGAGGTCGCCGCCGGCGCAAAATGCCTTCTCGCCGGCGCCGGTCAGGATCGCTAGACGCAGCGTTTCATCCCGCTCGAACCGGTCCCACGCGGCAAAGAGACCCTCGCGCACCTCGCGTGTTAACGCATTGCGTTGTTCGGGCCGGTTGATAGTAATTATGGCGATACCATCGGCGCGGGCATCGAACAGGATTGCATCGGACATATCTAAAACCCTCTGGATGAAATTTCACGCGCGGCGCGGTCTAGCTCTTCGCGGAAATCGGGATGGGCGATTGCAACCATCCGTCGCGCGCGTTCTGGCAGCGACTGGCCCTTAAGTTCGGCTGCACCAAATTCGGTGACGATCACATCAACTTCGGTCCGCGCGGTTGTAACCGGCCCTTGCTGCTGCGCCACAATTTTGCTGATCGCCCCGCCTTTGGCCGTTGCAGCCAAAGCGATAATCGATGCCCCGCCAGCAGAACGCGCGCCCGCGCGGACGAAATCAACTTGCCCGCCGGTGCCCCCGAGATAGGCTGCCCCCACCTGCTCGGCATTAACCTGACCGGTAAGATCGACATCTATTGCCGAATTGATTGTCACCAGACGTGACAACTGCGCCAGCACCGCTGCATCATGCGTATAGCTGGTTGCACACATCCGCATCGCCGGATTGCGGTGCGCCCATTCGTAAAGCCGCCGCGTGCCGATCAGCGCGCCGTTGATCGAAACGCCGCGGTCAATCTCCTTGCGGGCATTGGTCAGCACGCCTGCTTCGGCAAGATCGACCAGACCGTCACCCAGCATCCCCGAATGGACGCCCAGATCCTTGCGGTCATGTAGTAAGCGCAAAATCGCATCGGGCACCGCGCCCACGCCCGTCTGGATAACCGAGCCATCGCCGATATATTCGGCGCAGTGGTGGGCAATGGCTTCATCAGTGGCGCTGATCTGCGGCGCCTGAACTTCTACCGGCGCGCGGGCGACGTAGACC
>JBATLU010000021.1:0-4334 GCA_049289475.1 Pontixanthobacter sp.
GCCTTGGCTGCATCCTCGCGCGCTTTGTCAGCGGCGGCTTCGGCTTCGATTTTGTCGGGGTCCATCCCGCTGGCACGGGCAAGCGCGCGGTAGAGTTCTTTCTTACGCTCTTCGTTCTGTTCGAGCAGCGCCGCCATTTCTTCCTTCTTGCGCTGGTTTTCCAGATTGTTGGCGGTAATCTCGGCGTCGGATCGGTTCGGGGCAAAGCTGGTGATGAATTCGACCTCGTAAGGGACCGGCGGGCCATCGACCCGTTCCTGCGCGATCATCCACAGCAAGCCGGCAGTCATCGCGATGGAGACTGCAAGAATGCGCCAGCGATAGGGGTTCGGGCGGCGGAACTCGCTCCAGAAATCGGAGATTCCATCTTTGGGATTCAGGCGGCTGATTAAACTCATGGGCACAAGATAAGCAACAATGCCGCTTTGCACCAGAGTTTAGACGCGGAGCGGTGCATTGGGTCAGCCAAAATAGCGGTAGAGCGAGCGGCCCTGCCGTTTGAGCCAACCATCCGCCGCGCTCAATTCGCCTTCGAATATCTGGCCCAGCAGGGCGTAAAACGCCGCGCTATGATCGAAATGGACGAGATGCGCGACCTCATGCGCGACGACCGATCGGCGGACATGATCGGGTGCCATAATCAGCCGCCAGTTGATCCGCACCGTGCCGCTGCTTGAGCAACTGCCCCAGCGGCGCTGCGCGCGTGACAAGGCCAGCTTGGGCGCGGTCACGCCTGCGTCTGCGCAATAATGCGCCAGATCGGCCTCCATCAAAGCCAGCCCTTCCGCGCGGAGCCATTTTTCCACCCGCCCGCGAACGCCGTCTTGCGGGCCGCCGACTATCAGGCATCCGTCATCCACCACCGGTTTTCGCGGATAGGATGTGCCCCACTCGATCAGCAGACTATCGCCGCGAAACGGTATGGTATCGCCCGCATCGGGCGGTGTCGGCTCGTGAATGTTCGACAGCTGCCGTTCGAGCCAGCTGCGGCGCGAGGCGGCAAATTCCACTGCATCTCTCGATTGCCCCCAGCGGGGCATGGTTACGCGCACTTCGCTGCCATCGGGCGCGAGCCGCATCACCAGCCTTTTGGCGGTCCGGTGGCGCTTGATCGCGATCGGAATATCGCGGCCCGCAACGCTGATCGACGGCGCATCGGTGCTGCGGTTGAGCCAGTCGATCATGCCCGCGATCCGCCCGGTTTGGGCCATTCGACAATGTGATGTTCGAGCGGTCCCGCGTCGACTTCGCTGATCACGCGCTTGGCGACCGAAACGCCCGCCAGCTTGACTGTCTCGGTATCGCCGGAGATCAGATAGTGCCAATCTTCCAACGGCTCGCCATCGGCGCGCAGCCGGTAGGCGCAGCTTTCTGGTAGCCAGCCGATCTGCATAACAATCTTCAGCGTCAGCCGCATGCAATCGGGCACGAAGACCTTTCGGTTGCGGTAATCGGTGCAGCGTGCGGTGGCGGGGTCGAGCAGTTTGCAGGACACGTTGGTTTCCGCGATTGCGCCGGTGTCCTCATCCTCAATCTTGTGCAAGCAGCAACGTCCGCATCCGTCGCACAATGCCTCCCATTCCTGCCGGTCAAGTTGCTCGATTGGCAGTTCCCAGAAACGGTCTCTCACCGCACCCACTTTTCAAGTTCGGCCTCGACCGCTTGCGGGCCCTGATCGGTTGGTAAGGTTGCGAGCGCCTCACCCTTCGGGCCGAACAGATAGGTAATGGTCGAGTGGTCCATCAGATAGCCGCCGCCTTCGCCTTCTTCGCCGCGTGAATATTGGACGAAGAAATTGGCCGCGGCCTGTTTGATCTGTTTGTCAGAGCCGGTGAGGCCGATCAGGTCATCGGAGAAATTGGCGGTAAATTCTCGCAGCACTTTGGGTGTGTCACGCGCGGGGTCGATCGAAATAAACATCGGCTGGATATTCTTGCCGAGTTCGGGAAATTTCTCGCGATAGCTTTTCAGCCCGCTGACCATCCGTCCGACATCGGTCGGGCAAATATCGGGGCAATAGGCATAGCCGAAATAGACAATCCGGAACTTGCCGTCGAAATCACTGAAGCGGACGGTCTTACCGTCTTGCCCGACCAGTTCGAACGCGCCCTTGATCGCCGAGCCATAAAGCGGCGCGTCTTGCAAAGGTGGTTGCTCGGGCTGGGCAGAGCAGGCTGCAACAGCCAGCAAGGGCAGGCAAAACCAATTACGGAACGGGTTCATCATAGCGTTCGGGTTCATGGTCTGCTAATCCGATTTCAGCAAGGGGGCGAATCCGTTCGTCACGTAGTAAATTCCTGGAGATTGAAAATGGCCACTGCCGTTTTCCGTAAAATTTTGGCACCTTTTGCACTCGCGGCATTGCTAGCGGCTGCCCCTGCGGCAGCGCAGTTCAAAACCGATGGTTCGAAATTTCTCGCTGCTGTTCGAGATAGCGAAGGCGAAGATGCGACCGAAGCGCTGAAAGAAGCCGGAAGCGTGGTCGTCAATTCGCGCGACATCACCACCGGCGAAACCGGATTGCATATTGCCGCGCGTCGCCGTGATACTCTGTGGATCCGCTTCCTGATCCAGAACGGCGCCAATCCGAATATCCGCGAAGGCAAAGACCGTAAAGGCGACACCCCGTTGCAAATTTCTGCTATGCTGGGGCCAACCGAGGCGGTTGAGGCATTGATTGACGCTGGCGCGAATGTCGATGACCCCAATGTAGCGGGCGAAACACCCCTGATATCGGCTGTGCACCGCAATGACATTGCCATGGTCCGTTTGCTTCTGTCCAAAGGCGCGAATCTTGACCGCAAAGACAATTCCGGCCGTTCGGCGCGTGATTATGCTGCATTGCAATCGGGTAATGACCGTTTGCTGAGCGAGCTCAAGAAAGCGGATGAAGATAAAGCAAGCAAAGGTTCCGCGCCAACCTACGGGCCGATTTTCTAAGTGACAGCAGCCACCGATCTCACGCTGGATGAGCTGCGCCTCACCCTGGCACCAACGGTTGCCGATGCGGCGATCTTTGATGGATGGAATGACGCAGCGGTGATGCAGGCTGCGAACGATTTCGGGGTCGATCCCGATGTGGCAAAGCTGGCATTTCCCGGCGGTGCAATGGATATGATTGGCGCGTGGATTGAATCGATCGACGCAAAGATGGTCGAGGCGTTGCCTGCGAGTCAGCTTGCCGTGATTCCGATCCGTGAGCGAATCCGGAGCATGATTCAGTTCCGGCTGGATGCCATCGCTGGTCAGGAAGAGGCTTTGAAGCGGGCAACGGCGATCATGGTCATGCCGCAAAATATGCTGCACTCGGTCAAGACCGGTTGGCACAGCGCAGATATAATGTGGCGGCTGGCTGGGGATACTGCGACCGATTACAACCACTATACCAAGCGGACGATTCTGGCGGGTATCTACACTGCAACGCTGGCAAGCTTTGCCGATGATGACAGCGATGGCAAGGCGCGGACCAAAGCGTTTCTTGACCGCCGGATCGAAGGTGTGATGAAGTTCGAGAAGGCAAAAGCCAAATGGCTCGGATCGGAGCGCGAGACATTCAGCGTGTCGCGCTTTCTGGGTCGGCTTCGTTATCCTTCGCGTTAACTCTATTGATAATCAGTTGCAATTAAGCCCTCTCTCTGGCAGCGCGACTGTATGACGCTCGACTCCATTGCTTGCGGTAAACGCGCTCGGATTATTTCGGTGGATTGGGCTGCACTTGCTCCGGATGAAGGTAAGCGTCTGCGTGCGCTTGGCCTTGATACAGGCGCGCGGGTGGCAATTGCGCATAAGGGTGTGTTCGGCACCAGCGATCCGATTGCGGTGATGATCGGGCGGATGACGATTGCGGTCCGCAAAGTTCATGCCGCCGCGATGGAAGTCGAACCTGTATGAATGAAGTGCGCTCCATCGTCAGGCGCGCTGCGCTGGTCGGCAACCCAAATGCCGGCAAAAGCGCGCTGTTCAATGCGCTCACCGGTGCGCGGCAGAAGATTGCCAATTATCCCGGTGTTACGGTTGAACGCAAATCAGGCCGGATTGAACTGGATTCGGGCGAAACTGTTGAACTGATTGATCTACCCGGCAGCTATTCCTTAGACACCACCAGCCCCGACGAAGAAGTTACCCGCAAAGTCATCATGGGCGAATTTCCGGGCGAGGCGCGGCCCGATGTTGTGATCGTGGTGCTCGATGCGGCCAATCTTGAACAGCATCTGGTGTTCGCTCAGGAAATTATTGAACTCGGCCTGCCGACGGTGGTTGCGCTCAATATGCTGGATTTGGCGGAACGTGATGGGCTTACGCTCGATCCGGCGGCGCTTGCAGTGGCTTTGGGC
>JBATLU010000022.1:0-15167 GCA_049289475.1 Pontixanthobacter sp.
GCTGGGGCCATGAATGGACCACTGGTGAATTATTGACGCTGATTACCGGCATCGGCTTGGCCAAGTTCCTCAGCGTGTGGCTGGTGCAAATGTGGGAACCGCTCAAATTTCTGCTGATCCCCGGTCCGGTCAAAACCGCCCGCGTCCATGCCCGCGCCGTTTCGCATTTCAAGGTCGGCGCAGAGCGCCGCACCCATGGCCGCACCGGCATCATGATCTATCTTTCAATGCGCGAACATCGCGCGGAAATTGTCGCTGATGAGGCCATCGCCAGCAAAGTATCCGCCGACGTCTGGGGGGAGGCGATGGCAGACATGTTGGCGGAAATAAAACAGGGCAATTATGCCGAAGGTATGGCCGCCGGTGTGCGCGATGTGGGCAAAGTTCTGGCCGAGCATTTCCCGCGTCACGAAGACGATGTGAACGAACTGCCCGACAGGTTGATCGAAGTATGAGCGGAACTGACGCCGACCTCCCCGAACAGATCGTTTGGGAAGGCAAATTCATCACCGCCAAAGTACGCGGCAAGTGGGAATATGTCGGGCGAGCGCGCAATATCCGCGCCGCCGCGATCATCGCGATTGACGACGGGCACGTTCTGCTGGTCGAACAATACCGCATTCCATTGGGCAAAATCAGTCTCGAAATCCCCGCCGGCCTGATCGGCGATGATGACGGATTGGAAGGCGAAGCCCCCGAGGTTGCTGCGATGCGCGAGCTGGAAGAAGAAACCGGTTATGTCGCAGAGCGGATGGAGAATTTGGGTGAATTCTTCTCCAGCCCTGGCATGGTGACCGAAAGCTTCACTCTGCTGCGAGCGCACGGCCTAACCAAAATTGGCCCAGGTGGCGGGACACCGGGAGAGAATATCACTGTCCACCGCGTGAAATTGACCCAACTGACGCAATTCGTTGCGGATTGGCGGGCAAAAGGCCATGCTGTGGATGTCAGGCTGGCCATATTGATGGCAGCCAATTTTACCGGAGAGAATTGATATGGCAGGCAGAGTTGCAGGAAAACTGGCACTGATTACCGGCGCAGCGCAAGGTCTTGGCGCGGCGCACGCCACCCTGCTCGCCAAAGAAGGCGCACGCGTGCTTTGCACCGATATCAACGCCAATGGCGCTGCCAACACCGCGCAGTTCATCAATGAACGTTTCGGATCGGGCACCGCCTATTCAATCGCGCATGATGTTACCAATGCCTCCGATTGGGAAGCTGCGGTTGACGGCGCGCGGGAGAAGATCGGCGGGCTAAACGTGTTGGTCAACAACGCCGGTATCGGCGTCGCGGGCAATATCGAAAACTGCAAATTCGAAGATTGGAAGCGCTGCTTCGCAGTCAACGTCGATTCGATCTTTCACGGCTGCCAGAAGGCTTTGCCGCTGATGCGCGAACACGCGCCGGGATCGATTATCAATATTTCGTCGATTGCCGGACTGATCGCCAGCGATACGATGCCTGCTTATAATTCATCGAAGGCCGCAGTGTGGATGCTGTCCAAATCGATTGCGCTTCACTGCGCAAAGCAGCGTATGAACATCCGTTGCAACTCGATCCATCCGACCTTTGTCGACACTCCGATTTTGGACGGCACTGCCAAACATGCCGGATTGGATAAGCAGGTGTTGCTCGACAAATTAGCGCGGCAGATACCATTGAAATTCGTAGGTGAACCGATCGATATTGCCAATGCCGTGCTCTATCTCGCCAGCGACGAGAGCCGTTTCATGACAGGTGCGGAGATTAAACTGGATGGCGGTATTTCCGCGATGTAGTTTGGGCGCTTGATTCAAGGATAACCAAGGGGGCAATGTGCCCCCTTAGTCTGCGATCAATGCTACGGCCAGGTAGACCAGAAACAGTGAACCAAAGCCGATGAGGGTTCCTGCAACAAAGCCTATCCGAACAAGTGTCGGGTCGATTCCGAAGTAATTGGCGATCCCGCCGCAAACACCCCAGACTTTTGCATTGCCCTTATCAAGGCGGAAATTTTTGGTGGGAGCGCCGCCAGCGGATCTCTTGTCGATCTGGTTCATGCGATCATTCCCGAAATTGCAGCGCCCTGCTCGGCAGGTACGATGGCATAGGCAAACAACACGGCAGAGATTGCCAATGAGGAGACAGCGGCAAAAACGCGGCTGCTCAATTCGTTGAGATTTGACATAGTGAAATTCCTTATTCTGAGAAGATGGCAGATCAGGCGATCAGGCCCGCTGGTGTGGCCGGGACAATCGCCGCCGCCATGAAGATTGCCGAAAGCGCAAATGCCGAGATTGCAGCGAATGCGCGGTTGGTGAAGATATCGAAATTGGTCATCTGTTAGTTCCTTATTTAAATTGAGTGGCAGTCGTTCCTGCCGATGCAAGACACGTTGCAGAGACCGTGCCAGTTTCAAAAAACCCTAGAATTCAGCCATTGTTAAGCAAGCTACACGGATTCGGTAAATTAACAGATACTGACTATTGGGAATCTTCACCAACTTTCAGTAGGTCCGATTCATGTGGTGTAAATGTGGCCATCTGGCTAGGGCAATCCTGCCTATGTCCGTCGACCAGATCACCCTTTCGAGCTTTCGCAACCATCTCGATACGCGGCTGGATGGTACCGCCCGATTCAATCTTCTGGTCGGTGATAATGGCGCGGGCAAAACCAATATTCTTGAGGCATTGTCACTGCTTGCGCCGGGGCGCGGATTGCGCCGGTCAGCGCTCGCCGAAATGGCGGCACATGATGGCACTGGCGGATTCGCCATTGGCGCCTCGCTCACTACATCCTCCGGCGAAGAACCGGTCAGGCTGGGAAGTTTTACCGAACCAGCGCGCCCCGGCCGCCGGTTGGTCCGCATCAATGGCAGCGACGCCAGCGCGGTCGGGATGAGCGAATGGCTGGCACTCGGCTGGCTCACCCCGGCGATGGACCGGCTGTTTGCTGATAGTGCGGGCGGGCGTCGGCGCTTTATGGACCGGATGGCGCTTGCGCTCGATCCGATGCACGCCCGCTACGCGACACGTTACGAAGCATCCTTGCGAGAGCGCAACCGGCTGCTTTCCGATGATCGGGAACCGGACGCGGCATGGCTTGACGGGGTCGAGGCGCATCTCGCCGAATATGGTGCAGCGCTATCGAGCAGCCGCGCGCGGTTGGTGTCGCAATTGATGGAGGAACTGGCGCAATTGCCGCCAGAGCCTTTCGCGCGGCCTGCGCTTTCCTATGCCCATGGCGGCCCGATCATGCGCGAGGAACTGGCCGAAGCGTTACGCAACAGCCGCCGCCGCGACCGCGCAGCTTCGCGCACGCTCATCGGCCCGCACCGCGATGAGCTGAATGTCACAATGGAAGGAAAGGATGTGCCTGCCGCGTCTTGTTCGACCGGAGAGCAAAAGGCGATGCTGATTGCCATTGTGCTCGCCCACGCCAACATTGCCGCGCGCGGCCGACCCAACTTGCTGCTGCTCGATGAAGTTGCAGCCCATCTCGACCCGATCCGGCGCGATGCGCTGTTTGACCGGTTGCGTGACAGCGGCGCACAAATATGGCTGACAGGAACCGAATTGGCCCCGTTCGAGGCAATCAGAAGCGAAGCGTCAATCTGGCAAGTCGAGGCCGGCCGGGCATCGCGTGTGCGCTAAGCGCGCGCTTTACCTGCTTATATGCCACCTGCGGCAGGCAAGGCCGCTTTCACCTGAGCAATCGTCGCGCCGACCAATGTTTCGATTCCATCGGCGGTCGGGTGGATGCGATCTGGCTGGATAAGTTCCGGTTTGGTGTAAATCGATTCCATAAAGAACGGCACCAGCTGCGCGCCATATTTGCGTGCCAGATCGGGGTAGAGACTGTCAAAGTCAGATTGGAACTGCGCAAAATTCGGCGGTGCCCGCATCCCCATCAGCAGGACCGGGATCTCGCGTTTCTGCAATTCAGCCAGCATCGCCTCGATATTGGAACGGGTTTCTTTCGGCTCGATACCGCGCAGCAAATCATTTCCGCCCAATTCCAGGATGAACAAGGCGGGTTTGGTTTTTTGCGCATCGAGAATAAAGGCGAGCCGCTGCAAACCGGCGGCGGTCGTATCACCCGAAACCCCGGCGTTGGTCACTTTCGCGTTGATACCCTGTGCCCGCAATGATGCCTCCAGCTTTGCCGGATAAGAGTCTGACTGTGCAACATTATAGCCGGCGAACAGGCTGTCGCCGAATGCGAGAATGCTTCGTTCGAGCCCCATGACCGGCTTCTGATCCGCAACTTCGCGCGAAGCATTAGCCTTGGCGTTGTCCGGCACGGCAGTGTCGGAACCGCATGACGCGAGAATCAATGCGAAAATAAACGTGGGAACATTCGACAAACGGCGTAGTTGCATCGGTGAGCCTCCTTGCTCGGCCCCATTCCCTATGCGATTGGTTTTTGGTGACAAGTCCAAACACGATTTCTGCCCGTAATCTCACCCTCACCTATGACCCGGACAAAAACCCGGTCGAGGTGCTGCGCGGGATCGACCTCGATATTGCTCAGGGAGAGATTGTCGCTCTGCTCGGCCCGTCGGGCTCAGGCAAAAGCTCGCTGATGGCAGTGCTATCGGGCCTGGAGCGTGCCACTGGCGGCAGCTTGAGCGTTGCCGGACAGGATTTCACCACGCTCGACGAAGATCAATTGGCACAGGCACGGCGCGGCAGGATCGGGATTGTGCTGCAGGCGTTCCATCTGTTGCCAACGATGACCGCATTGGAAAACGTTGCCACGCCGATGGAACTGGCCGGAGATGCTGATGCCACTGCGAAAGCGCAAGCAGAGCTCGAAGCCGTTGGACTCGGACACCGGCTTGGTCATTATCCGGCGCAGCTTTCGGGCGGTGAGCAGCAACGCGTAGCCATAGCGCGCGCCATCGCACCCGGCCCGCAGCTGATCTTTGCCGACGAACCTACTGGTAATCTCGATATTTTTACGGGCCACGACATCATCGAATTGCTGTTCAAGCGCTGTGAGGAATCCGCCGCAACATTGCTCGTGATTACGCATGACAGTGAATTGGCAGAACGCTGCGGACGGGTGATTACGATCGGTGACGGTTTAATCGCCAAGGACAGCGCGAAAGCTGCACCGGCAGCGTGAACCAGTCGCTTTCATGGACAGCCGCATGGCGGATCGCGAAGCGTGATCTGAACGCCCGGTTCAAGGGCCTCCGCTTGCTGCTTGTCTGCCTGTTTCTAGGGACAGGGGCGCTGGCAGCGATTGGCACATTAACCGGTGCCATCGAAAACGAACTCGAGAATCGCGGACAGGAATTGCTCGGCGGCGACCTCGAGGTTGAAATATGGCAGCGCGACCTGACCGCCGAAGAGCGCGGTGCGCTGTCCGACATTGGGAAAATCTCAGGCGGGTCACGGCTACAGGCGATGGCCAGTGCGGGCGACAATGCCGCCCCCATCGGGCTCAAAGCGGTTGATCAAAACTGGCCGCTGTATGGCGAATTGACGCTGAAAGACGGATCGGTTGCTGGTACGCCTGAAACAGGCAAGGCATGGCTTGCGCAAGGCGCGATTGACCGGCTCGGGATCAAACCGGGCGACAGTTTCACCATTGGAACAAGCACGCTGATTGCGGCAGGTATTATCGACAATGAACCCGACCGGCTGAGCGAGGGTTTCCAGCTTGGTCCGACCATCATCGTTCCCGCCGATATGCCCGCACAGGCGGGCTTGCTCGCTCCGGGATCAATGTATCAAAGCAAATACCGTATCGCCTTTAATGCGGGTGAAAGCCCGGCTGCGGTGCAGGAACAACTCGAAGCGCGCTTCCCCAATGCCGGATTCGATTACCGCACGCGCGACCGCGCATCACCCGGCGCCGACCGCTTCGTGTCGCGCATGGGAGAATTTTTGACACTGGTCGGTCTAGCCGCACTCGTGATTGCCGGTATCGGCATCGGCGGCGGGGTAGCTTCCTATTTGGAGGCACGGCGCGGCTCGATTGCCACGCTGAAAGTGCTCGGCGCGTCAAGCCGCGACATCGCCCGAATCTACGCACTGCAAATTGGCGCGGCGGCGGCTATCGGAAGCGTGCTGGGCCTGATTGCCGGGGTGCTGATTACCCCGCTGCTGGCTGCGGCGCTGGGTGATTTGCTGCCGGTTGAAAGCGGGTTTGTATTCGATCCGGCTGCACTTTTGGTAGCGGCAAGTTACGGCCTGTTGGTCGCGCTGGTTTTTGCTGCCACACCCATCTTGCGCGCACGGCGCTTCCCGGCGATGGCCTTGATGCGTGCGCGCGTCGTTCCTCTGTCGCGCGACGGCAAAGCGCTCGGTTGGGTTGCAGGCGGTCTGGCGGCAATTGTCGCTCTCGCTCTGCTCACTGCAAGGCAGCCGATGTTATCGGGCGGGTTCCTGATCGGTGCTGCCATAGTCCTCGGCCTGCTGGCGCTGCTGGGCTGGGGCATCCAAAAACTAGCCGCAAAACTTCCGCGACCTGCCCATCCGCTTATCCGCAACGCACTGGCCAATCTGCACAGGCCGGGGGCATCGACGGGTGCACTTGTAACTGCGCTGGGTTTCGGCCTGAGCGCCTTTGTGCTGCTCGCGGCGATCCAGACCAGTCTGCAGGGCAATATCGAACAGCGCGTTCCGCAGCGCGCGCCAGATTATTTTGTGCTCGACGTCCCGAAGGATAGAGTCGGCGAGTTCGAGCGCCTTGTTACGGCGCAGCAACCCACTGCTGCGATCCGGACAGTGCCAGCGCTGCGCGGAGCCATTCTCGCCTATGGGCCAGAAAATGCGATAATCCGCGTGGCCGATCTGGCGGAAATACCCGAGGGTGCATGGCCGCTGAGGGGCGAGCGCGGTCTGACATATTCGGATGAGCTACCCGAGGGCAATTCGCTGACCGCGGGTAAGTGGTGGGCCAAGAACTACAGCGGCGAACCGCTGGTTTCAGTGGATGCAGAATTTGCCGAAGCGATTGATTTGAAGGTCGGAGACTCGATTACCATTGGCGTCCTGGGCGTAGAACGCACGGCGCGCGTGGCCAATCTGCGCACAATCGACTTGGAGAGCCTCGGCTTCAATTATGTGCTCGTGTTTTCCTCCAATGCCTTGTCCGACGCCCCGCATAATCTGGCGGCCACAATCGACCTGCCTGCTGGCGCGCCAATCGGTCCGCTGCTGCGCCAATTGGTCAAGGAATTCCCGTCATCTTCGGTGATAGAAATAGGGCAAGTGCTGACCGAAGCGCGCACGATACTGGGTCAGGTTAGCCTTGCCACCTTTGCCGCCGCATCGGTGGCGGTGCTGGCGGGCCTTGCAGTGCTAATCGGCGCTATCGCTGCAGCCCGCGCCGCGCGCACTTACGACACGGTGGTGCTCCGGGTTCTCGGTGCAAGCAGACGGCAGATCCTGTTGATGCAACTTGCCGAATATGGACTGCTGGCCGCCATCCTTGCGTTGGTATCACTCGGCCTTGGCTGCGGGCTGGCGTGGCTGGTGATCACCCAGCTGTTCGAATTCGACTGGTTGCCCGATTGGCCGCAGATACTCGCAGTCCTCGGCGGCGGACTGGCCTTCGTGCTGATGTTCTCGCTCGCCGGTTCGCTCCCGCTGTTGAGAGCGAAACCGGCACAGGCATTACGCACGCTTTAGGCGCTTGCGCTTACCTAGGGTCAGGACCTAGCTGAAAACATCCGAATTGTGGCGGTCTAGCGGATCAGTGCCATATTTGTTGCTGCCCGATGTCCCCGATTTGCACATGAAGAACAGCACAATAAGCCCGCCAACCAGCGGGACAAACCGCACAAAAAAGTGCCAACCCGATTTGCCCTGATCGTGCCATCGGCGGATTTCGACTGCGACCGCTGGAATGATGCTGACTAGAACAAACAGCGCCATCGGCAACGAAACGGCAAAAAACAGCCAAGCATTCTCGCCCTTATCAGGATCAAAATCGGGTTGGAACGCGCCGCCAGCAAACATCAGACTATAGCCAACAATGGTGACGATGATGAACAGCAGCATGAAATACCAATATTCTGACCGGCTCGACCGCCCGTTAAAATCAAAATATCGGCGATATGGCATAAACATATATTCGAGCATCAGTGCCCTCCCCCAAAATCACTTGAGAGAATGGATAGTCCAGCTGGCTTGGCTGATGAATGCCAGAGACATGGGAGTTAGGCGCGCTGGAAAAAGGCAATCAGGAGAATATTGATCCCAGATCGTCATCATAGACCGGCGGTCCATATTCATTCTCGCCCGATTTTGGCGGCAGGCTCATCACCACCATATAGGCTATCCACGCCAGTCCGCTGAGCAGGATAACGCAGAAGAAGGCAACCACACTCAACCAACCGGGCAAACCGATGTCGTGCAGCCGGCGCGAGGTGAGCGCCATCGCGGGCACAAAATTGGCCGCAAATACCAACAGAATTGGTATGGAGATTGAGAGCGCAGCGACAGCCCCCACCGCGTCGCCGCCTTCAGCTAAGTTCGGTGTTCTACTCAACAACCCCAGTATCAATAGACCCAAGAGTGCCGCTGCGATGTAACTCAGGGTCAAACCAAGGCAATACCACCAGAACTCGCGCCTGCCGGAGCGCCCCTCGAACTGGGCATAGCGTTTGTAGGGTAGAACCATCCAACCCAATGCGTTGGATTTTTTGGGTAAAACTGGCTGCATCAGCAACTCCAAAAACCTAGGCTCCAAACATCGGGACCCCAAAACACGCGGGCCGGAACGCATTGCTGCGCCCGGCCCGCCTTTGTTTTGGTTAGCAAAGGATCAGCTGAATACCGAAGGATCGGTTCCAACCATGCCCGGCTCACCTTTTAGCACCAACGTGCCTGCGAGCATATCGTGCAGGCCTTGTTTGCGTTCGGTAAAGGCAACCATAATGAAGCCAATCAGCAGGATGAGCGCCGACAGAATCTTCGCGAAATAGCGGCCAATCGCGCGTCCCACGCTCAGGCGGTTACCCGAAACATCGGTCACCACAAGTCCGAGCGCCTTCTTGCCCAGCGTCGCCTGCCATGACGAGCTTTCCATCCCGGCGAAATAGGCGATACCGAGAGCAAGGCTAACCGCATTCAAGGCCATATTGGCGCCTCCAGTCGGGTCTGCCAAATCGCTTTCCATCCCAACCGCGCCGACACCGAAGACAACGCCAATGATGGCGCCAACGATACCGAGAATAATTGCGTCAATGAGGTAAGCCCCGACCCGTATCCAGAAACCTGCATAATTTTGCATTGAAAATCCCCCTATTTATTGGTCCCAAACGCAAGCCACCATATTTCGCGGCGATACGCAATAAAAAAGGGGCCGCCCTGCGGCAGCCCCTTCCTTATAGCTAAATCGTTTTGATTAGAACTTGAAGCGAACCACAGCGCCATAAGTGCGCGGTGCGCTTGGGTAACCGGATACGGTTCCCGCTTGGGCAACGCCGTCAAAGACCGTCGTGATAAACTGGTCGTTGAGCAGATTACGGACATACCCACCGACTTCGATGCCGTTTTCAAGCTTCAATGTCATCGAGCCGTTCACCAGATTAACCTCGCGATCGAAAATTTGGGTGTTGCCCAAACCAGCGTTGAAAGTCGGCAAGCCGTTATTGATCGGCGTGTTGCTTTCGTGGCTGTAATCGATCCGCGTGATCAGTCTGTTTCCGCTAGCACCGAATTCATGCTCATAGGTCGCCGAAGTCGAAATTGCGATCTTGGGAATACCTGCTGGACGTACGCCGGAAAGATCACCCAAAACGCTGCCTGGGAAATCGTCAAACAACGGATCGAGGTAAGTCATGGCAAAGGTGAAAGTCAGGCCTTTGGTTGGGCGGATCGTCGAATCAAACTCGAAGCCCTTGACCGACTGCTGACCCGCATTCTGCAAGGCAAAGCCGGTTCCAGTGAAAGCCAGGCTTTGGAAGCCTTTGATGGTCTGGTCGAATAAAGCGAGGTTGAAGCCGAAGCCTTCCCACTGACCCTTGACACCGATTTCATAGACGGTGGCATTTTCAGGACCAGCGAAACGCGAACCGCTGCTCAGGTTTGGTAGCGCCAATCCAGCATCGAGAATTGGCGATGACGGCGCTGCAAAGCTCGAACCGCCCGGTCCGGACACGTAATCAGCACTGGAGGGACGGCTATCACGTGACAGGTTTACCGAACTCGCTTTGAAGCCCGTTGCATAGCTACCGTACACATTGACCTCGGGCGAGATCGCATAGGATGCGCGCAGCAAATAGGTGAATTTGTCATCGCGGGTTTTACCGTCTTCGACTGCGTTCGGGATAGTCAGGAACGGTGGCTGAAACTGGAAGGCACGAAGACCGAAAAGCGGATTCAACGCGCTTTGCGCTGCAGCAAGGAGAGCTGCCTGATTGAGTGCTGGAAGCGCCTGGAATTGTGTTCGGTTGGTAACAGTGCCTGACGTCGCGCCGACAATAAACGCGTCAACCAGATTGATCCGCCCTAGTGGATCGAAGCTCTGCTGCGCGAGCGCGAAATCTTTCTTATCGTCAGTGTAGTTGAAGCCGCCAGTAAAGACGAGACCGTCAACCGGTTCAAAATCAACCGTACCAAAAATCGAGATGGACTGGTTCTTCATCGAAAACTGTTCTGCAGTCAGCAGCGGCGTTTTGAAGATTGTTTCCTGACCTAAGCCAAGGCCGGCTTCAACTGCGTTAAACACGCTTGGGTTACCCGCAATTACATCTGCCGGATTACCACCAGCCAGAATTTCGGAAAAGTCACGAATTTGCGTGCCGTTTTCAATCTGACTGATCTGCGAAATTTTTTCGTCGAAATAATAGCCGCCGAGCAAGAAGTTCAGCGGGCCGTCAAAATCGGACGCAACGCGGAATTCCTGGGTGAGCGACTTTACCTTCTGGTTGCGGGTCTCGTTCGCAACATCCAGACTGCTATAGTCGATGTCCGAAATGAACAGGTTTTTCAGCTCACGATAAGATGAGATCGATGTGAACGAAAGCGCGCCGGTCTTATAGTCAGCTTGGATCGAACCGCCGTAATTGTCGACTTTGTTGATCGGAACCTGATTCAGATAGGCATCATAGCTGAATCGGTCGGTCGAGATTTGACCGCCCAATGCACGGATAGCGCCAGCAGTGGGGCCAGCCACAATTGTGGTCACCTGGCAACAGATTTCATCGATGCGCGAATAGTCAGCCATCGCACGGATCTTCAAATCCGATGATGGCTCAAACAGAAGCTGGCCGCGTGTCGCCCAGCGGTTGCGGTTGTTCTGTTCAGTGTTGAGGTTGACGATATTGGCATAACCGTCACGGCGGTTATAGCTACCGTCGAGCGAGAATGCGATGGTCTCCGACAGCGGGCCGGTGACATCACCCTTCAGGACGACATTGTTGTAATTGCCGTATACGGCTTCGACTGAACCGCCGAACTGGAACTGCGGTTCGCGGGTGATCACCGAGATAACACCGGCAGAGGCGTTCTTGCCGAACAGCGTCGATTGCGGGCCGTTCAGAACTTCGATGCGTTGGACGTTGGGAAGGTCAGACAGGGCAGCAGCCGAACGCGACCGGAACACACCATCGATGAACACACCGACCGAAGGTTCAATACCGAAGTTGTTATCGCCGTTACCAAAACCACGAATGATGAAGGTCGATGCAGACGACGTCTGCAACTGGCTTACTCGCAGAGATGGGGTAACCGTCTGCAGGTCAAGCACATCGCGAATTTGCGCGTTTTCAAGGGTCTCACCCGAAGTGACCGAAACCGAAATCGGTGTTTCTTGCAGCGTGGTCTCACGCTTCGTGCCGGTGACGATGATAATGTTATCGTCTATTCTTTCATCCGAAGAAGCTTCGTCAGTCGCGTCCTGCGCCATGGCAATAGAAGGAAGTGTAAGGCCGATTGCTGCAACGCTGGCGAAAAGTGCGGTACGCGCCACCGCGCTACCGTTACGGTTAGGAACTTTCATTGAATCTCCATCCTCTAATGTCAGCATCATTACATTCTGAGCTGTATCGATGGCTTTGATATACGAGGGTCATCCGCCCTGCTCAACCATAAGTCGATAATGAAACTATCGAATATTGGCTCATGCTTTGCTTTGTTGCCCAATCGCCACACTGCCTTTCGCAAGGGAAAGCTTGCCGTATGGGCACCTCTCGGCTAGGGCGCGCGCGATATTGCGCTGCACAATTGTCCGCGCTCCCCTGAACTACAACGGCCCGCATACGGCCGAGCATTTTTTGAAAGCATATTATAATGTCCGCTAACCAGCGCAACGTGGCGATTATCGCGCACGTCGATCACGGCAAGACCACTCTTGTTGACCAGCTCTTCCGCCAATCTGGCACCTTCCGCGACAATCAGCGCGTTGAAGAGCGCGCAATGGATTCGAACGATCTTGAAAAAGAGCGCGGCATTACGATTCTCGCGAAGTGCACCTCGGTAGAATATGGCGAAGGCGAAAACGCGCGCCGAATCAACATCGTCGACACCCCCGGTCACGCCGACTTCGGCGGCGAAGTGGAGCGCATCCTATCGATGGTCGACGGGGTTATCCTGCTGGTCGATTCTTCCGAAGGCGCGATGCCGCAGACGAAATTCGTCACCGGCAAGGCGCTGGCGCTGGGCCTCAAGCCGATCGTTGTCGTCAACAAGATTGACCGTCCCGATGGCCGCGCGCAGGAAGTGCTCGACGAAGTGTTCGATTTGTTCGTCAGCCTCGACGCCAATGATGAACAGCTCGATTTCCCCGTCCTCTACGCTTCGGGCCGCAACGGTTATGCCAGCGAAGATATGGACGCACGCGAAGGCGATCTGACGCCCTTGTTCGAAAAGATTGTCGATCACGTTCCCCCGCCAGAGGCCGATTATGACGGTCCATTCAAATTCCTCGTCACGTTGCTTGACCGTGACAATTTCCTTGGCCGCATACTGACCGGCAAAGTTCAGTCGGGCACGATCAAGGTCAATGGCCCGATCCACGCGCTCGATAATGATGGCAAAATCATCGAAACCGGCCGCGCATCGAAGCTGATGGCGTTCCGCGGGCTGGAACGTGTTCCGGTTGAAGAAGCGCGCGCGGGCGACATTATCTCTATGGCCGGCTTAACGGTTGCCACCGTTTCCAACACGATCTGCGACCCATCGGTGACCGAGCCTCTTCACGCACAGCCTATCGATCCGCCGACATTGTCGATGCGATTTGCCGTAAACGACAGCCCGTTTGCAGGCCGTGAAGGCACAAAGGTAACCAGCCGGATGATCCGCGACCGTTTGGCGCGCGAAGCTGAAAGCAATGTCGCGATCAAGGTCACCGAAAGCGCCGACAAGGACAGCTTTGAAGTGGCTGGACGCGGCGAATTGCAGCTGGGCGTCTTGATCGAAACGATGCGCCGCGAAGGCTTCGAACTGGGCATCAGCCGCCCACGCGTGTTGTATCAAGAAGATGAAAACGGCAACCGCACCGAGCCATACGAAACGGTCGTAATCGATGTGGATGATGAATTCGCCGGCACCGTGGTGGAAAAAGTCGCCATGCGTAAGGGAGAAATGACCGATATGCGCCCAAGCGGCGGCGGCAAGACCCGGATTACCTTCACCGCACCGTCGCGCGGCCTGATCGGCTATCACGGTGAATTCCTTTCCGACACGCGCGGCACCGGAATCATGAACCGACTGTTCGACAGCTATGGGCCTTACAAGGGTACGATTGAAGGCCGCCAGAACGGCGTGCTGATATCCAACTGCACGGGTGAAGCTGTCGGCTACGCGCTCAATATGCTCGAAGAGCGCGGCGAATTGTTCATCGGCAGTCAGGCGAAGATCTATGAAGGCATGATCATTGGCGAAAACGCCAAGCCCGACGATCTCGAAGTCAACCCGATGAAGTCGAAGCAGCTGACCAACTTCCGCTCGACCGGCAAGGATGACGCGATCCGCCTCACCACGCCGCGCAAGATGAGCCTCGAGCAGGCGATCGCCTATATCGACAATGACGAAATGGTCGAAGTGACGCCGGAAAATATCCGTCTGCGCAAGGCAATGCTTGACCCGCATGAGCGCAAAAAAGCCAAGCGCAAAATGGGCGATTGACTCTAGAAATTTATTCCGGCGGCGATTTCCTTTTAAGAGAAAATCGCCGCCGAATTGCGTTTGTGATAAGTGGTAGTGAATTGATGGTCTTGCGCAGTCGGCAGGATTGACGCAGTCTTGGCCAATGAAAATTGGTCCCTTCGCAGCCGCGCTTACATTGGCGTTTGCCATTTCAGCCCCCTCACCTTCGCTCGCCAATGACAGCGAGGCGGAGTGGGCGCTGGGCGGGCTGGTGCTCAAATCCAACGCTGACATCAGCATGGATAGCGAGGATTTGTTCATTTCGGCCGAAGAGGTGCGGGTCGATTACGTCTACACCAATCACGCCGATCAGCCGCGCGAGGTAACGATCGCGTTTCCGCTGCCCAAACTGCCCGATTCAGAGGGCTATTTCGAATATTACAACTATCCCGACTGGGACGATCTGGTGTTCGAAACGCGCGTTGATGGCGTGCCGGTGAAATACGAAATCCACGACAGAGCACTAACCGCTCAAGGCGATGTCACCACGTTAGTCGAGGCTGAGGGCTGGCCTATCAATTGGGTGCGGGATTATGGTTTCGTCGAATCGTTGCAAAATCTGCCCGAGAGCGAGAAACGCCGCCTGATCGATATCGGACTGCTCGGCGGTGAGGACGACAATGGCGCACTGCGCGTTGTACCCGCCTGGTCTGTCCAGCGCAGCGTGGTTCGCACCCAGATTTTCCCTGCCAAATCAGAAGTGCATGTCAGCCACCGTTATACGCCGCTGGCAGGCGGTAGCGTGGGCGGGATGCTCTACCCGTCGGTTCGAAAAAACGCCCCCGAAGAAATGGCGGAATACCGAAAAAAATGGTGCATCGACGATAGTTTTCTGGCTGGATTTGATCGCAAGCTGGCGACCTATACCGATGAAAATCCGGTTTATTCCAGTGAGACGTGGCTTGGCTATGTCCTGTCGAGCGGGGCCAATTGGCGCGGACCGATCAAGGATTTCAGGCTGGTGGTCGATAAGGGTTCATCCGGCAATCTGGTCAGTTTCTGCATGAACGGGGTGAAGAAGATTTCCCCGACCCAATTCGAGGTGAAGAAGCAGAATTTCGAGCCGGAGCGCGACCT
>JBATLU010000023.1:0-1862 GCA_049289475.1 Pontixanthobacter sp.
ACCATCGAAAATCGCGATGCCCTTATCTCGTGGGATAAGAAAATCCTTGAACGCGACGAACATGGCAAGCCGCTCACCCGTTGGGACGGCGAGACGATGAAGCTGCATCCCGTGACCGGAAAGAAGGTTCCCGATGAGGATGCGCGCGTCGAGGTTGAACGCTATGTCGGTGCAAAGGCTGCAAAATGGCCCAAAGCGGATTTCATTGTCGGTAATCCGCCTTTTATCGGCGGCAAGGATGTTCGGGAACGATTGGGCGGCGGCTATTTTGATGCGCTGTTCAAAACCACTGATGTTCCCGAATCCGCTGATTTCGTTATGCACTGGTGGGACAAGGCGGCGCTTGCAACAAGAAAGAAAACGGTACGACGCTTTGGTTTCATCACGACCAATTCGCTGCCACAAACATTCAGCCGCCGTGTCGTCGCCAAATATCTGGAAAACAAAGACCGGATCAGTTTGACCTTCGCCATTCCCAATCACCCTTGGGTTGATTCCAGCGACGGCGCAGCGGTGCGTATTGCAATGACCGTGTCGCAACCTGGTAAAGCAGAAGGCTTGCTGCGAACCGTCACGGACGAAAGCGCCGCCCCTGATAGCATCAGCCTTGATAGCAAGCAGGGAATGATAAACAGCGATCTCCGCATCGGTGCGGATGTCACAGCAGCCGTCCCGCTCAAATCTCATGACAAGCTCGCTTCGCCCGGTGTGAAGCTGCATGGCAGCGGCTTTATTCTTTCGCCGGAAGAGGCCGAAAAACTTGGATTTACACTCTCAAAGGATGCGCCGCGATTTCGTTCAGGCAATCCCGGCGATGCGAATGTGATATTTGATTATCGCAATGGCCGCGACCTGGCATCACGCTCGCGCGATGTAAAAATCATCGACCTTTATGGCCTGACCGAGGCCGAAGCGCGGGACCAGCATCCGGCGGTATATCAGCACGTTCTTTCAAATGTGAAACCGCACCGCGCCCAGAATAACCGTGCCAGCTACCGCGAAAACTGGTGGATTTATGGCGAAGCGCGCAGCGAGTTGCGGAAAGCTATGGCCGGAATTGATCGCTATATCGCCACCATTGAAACCGCCAAGCACCGGGTGTTCCAGTTTCTGCCAATAGGCATTGTGCCGGATAATATGCTGGTTTGTTCGGCGCTTAGTGATGCGTTTTGGTTGGGCGTGATGTCGAGCCGATTACACGTCGTCTGGGCATTGCGAGCGGGCGGAACACTTGAGGACCGCCCCAGATACAACAAAACCGCTTGTTTCGACCCTTTCCCATTCCCGGCAGAGGTTCCTGACAACCTCAAAGACTGCATTCGGAACGAAGCTGAAAAACTGGATGCGTTGCGTAAGAAAGTGTTGGCTGAACATTCGGATATAACACTGACCGGGCTATACAATGCGCTGGAAGCCATTCGCGTCGCCGAACAGGAAAAGACCGCGATAGAACTGAAGCTGAAAGACATCGCAACACGCGGGCAAGTCTCGCTCATCAAACAGCATCACGATGCAATCGATGCCGCCGTTGCCGAAGCTTACGGCTGGCCTGCTGGTTTGTCGGATGATGAAATCCTTACCCGCTTGGTGGCGCTCAACAGGGAACGGGCCGCTGAAGAAGCCAAGGGCGTCGTCCGTTGGCTGCGCCCTGAATATCAATCGCCGGGCGAAACCGCCAAGCCGGTGAACCGCGATCTCGATCTGGGCGATGCCCCCGCTTTGCCGGTTGTTGCAACAATCATCCCGTGGCCAAAAACACTTGCCGAACAAGTCAGCGCTGTCGCCAATATTCTTGCCGCATCGCCATTACCCCAACACCCCCGCGACATCGCCCGCGCTATCAAAGGCACAAACGCCAAGGG
>JBATLU010000024.1:0-8245 GCA_049289475.1 Pontixanthobacter sp.
AGTGGTATCACCGCCGTCGCCTTCCCAGCGTTGTTCGGCGCGTGAGAGCGCGGGCAGATGCGCCAGATGTTCGTCAATCGCGATGAACCATTGCGGGGTGCAGCGGTAGACGACCTTGGCCTTGGAGCGCCATGAATGCGGGTAGCTGTGGTGATAGTCGGCGCTGGCCGACAGCAACGCACCCGCCGCGCGCAGATCGCTACAGATTGGGCCGTCGGGCGCGTTGAACGGTTTGTTGATCACGCTGCGGCGGCGTTCCTTGCACTCTGTATCCAGATCATTCGCGCCCAGCCACAGCCAGTCGTCGCGGTAGCGCCCGTCGCCCATGACGGCGAAGACCGGATCGATAGCGTTCGCCTTGCACAGATCGAAATCATCCTCGCCATGATCGGGCGCCATATGGACGATGCCGGTGCCGCTGTCGGTGGTGACGAAATCGCCCGCGAGCATGGGGCGCGGCTTGGCATAGAATCCGCCGAGATGGTGCATCGGATGGCGGCAGAGGGTACCGGCGAGATCAGCGCCTTTGAAGGTTTGGCGTTCTCCCTCTACGGACGGATCATATGCATGGTAGATCAAGCCAGCCTCGGGAGGCGCTACTTTTCCGACACAAGTGTTGAGGCGATCCATGAACGCGTCCAACAAGTCGGTCGCAACTAGGTAACGGCCACCAAGAAACATAAGGCCAGCCTCGCGCAAGGCGGGGGTGTAGTCGCGCCCATCGTATTGATCATCTGCGAAAGCAATCAGCGTGTACTCAACCTCCGGCCCATAGGCGAGCGCCTGATTGACCGGGATCGTCCACGGCGTCGTCGTCCAGATTACCGCGTGGGCGCCGACCAGTTCGGGGATCGGGCTTTCGACAATCTCGAACGCCACATCGATCTGCGGGCTGTCGGTCAAATCCTGATATT
The DNA here is from genome assembly GCA_049289475.1 of Pontixanthobacter sp. GTDB lineage: Bacteria > Pseudomonadota > Alphaproteobacteria > Sphingomonadales > Sphingomonadaceae > Pontixanthobacter. The sequence goes on from JBATLU010000024.1 coordinate 915, forward strand.
CGACTTCTGCATCGGCCAGCGCGGTTTCTTCCACCGGGCTCCACATTACCGGTTTTGCGCCGCGATAGAGTTGGCCGGTTTCGGCGAATTTGTGCAATTCGCGCACAATCGCGCCTTCCGCTTCGGGCCGCATCGTCAGATAGGGCTTGTCCCAGCGACCCTGAATGCCGAGGCGTTTCAGCTGTTCGCGCTGCACATCGACCCAGCCTTGCGCGTATTCGCGGCATTCGGCGCGGAATTCCTTGGCAGGGACCTCTTTCTTGTCGAGCTTCTTCTTGCGGTAGAGTTCCTCCACCTTCCATTCGATCGGCAGGCCGTGGCAATCCCAGCCGGGCACATAGGGGGCGTCTTTGCCCAGCAGGCTCTGCGTGCGGACGACGGTGTCCTTCAGCACATGGTTCAGTGCATGGCCGATATGCATATCGCCATTGGCATAGGGCGGGCCGTCATGCAGGATAAACTTCTCGCGCCCCGCACGCGCCTCGCGCAGTTTTTCATACAGGCCAATTTCTTCCCAGTGCGCCTGAATGCCTGGTTCCTTCTGCGGAAGGCCCGCCTTCATCGGGAAATCGGTTTTCGGCAGGAAAACTGTCGGGCGGTAATCGCGGTCGGGCGTTTGGTCGTCACTCATGATGCGGCGGCGCTTAGAAGGCTGCGCGCCTCTTCGCAATCCTTCTCCATCTGCGCCATCAGCGCATCGAGCGAATCAAACTTTGCCTCTGGCCGCAGGAAATGATGGAAGCTGACTTCCACTTCCTGACCGTAGAGGTCGCCGGAGAAGTCGAAGAAATAGGGTTCGAGCAGTTCCTTGGGCGGCTCAAACTGCGGGCGTATGCCGATATTGGCCGCGCCTTTCAGATCCTGCCCCGTCGCCAGAATGCGTCCGGTTACGGCATAGATACCGAATTTGGGCCGCAGGTAGTTTTCGATGGAAAGATTGGCGGTGGGATAGCCGATTTCGCGCCCGCGCTTGTCACCATGCTCCACAATACCGCGGATCGCGAAAGGGCGAGTCAGGAGCCGTGTCGCTTCCTGCGGGTCACCCTCGCGCAGGGCGTTGCGGATACGGCTGGAAGAAATCACCTCGCCATCATCGCCAATTGGGCCGATGGTGCGCGCCTCGATCCCGTACTTCGCGCCAATTTCGCGCAGCACATCGACATTGCCGCCGCGCGCCTTGCCGAAGGTGAAATCTTCGCCGGTCACCACACCCGCAACGCCGAGCCGCTTGGCGAGCAATTCGCCGATAAAATCTTCCGCACTGGTCGAGGCAAGCTCGCGGTCGAAATGCAGAACCAGCATCGCGGTCGCACCGGCGGCGAGGTAAAGGTCTTGCCGCTGCTCCAGCGTGGTCAGGCGGAAGGGCGCGACATCGGGCTTGAAAAAACTGACCGGATGCGGATCAAATGTCGCGACAATCGAAGGGCGGCCTTCCTCGCGCGCCCATTTGATCGCTTCGCCGGCAACCGCCTGATGCCCTTTGTGAAACCCGTCAAAATTGCCCAGCGCGACAATTGCACCGCGCAGCGAATCGGGCGCCGGTTCGCGGTGGTCGAGCCATCTCATTGCGCGGCTTCCGGTTTTAGCCCTGCGGTAAGCACACGGATCGCATTGCCGCCCATCACCGCGCGGATTTCCGCCTGGGTAAAACCGGCATCCATCAGCGCCTGCGTGACTTGCGCAAGGCCGGACGTGTCGAAGCGGACAGTGGTCGCGCCATCATAATCGCTGCCTAAAGCGACATGTTCGATCCCGACCAGATCGCGGACGTGTTTCATCGCCTTGGCGACCGAAGCGGGCGAAGTATCGCAGACCGCGCCATCCCAATAACCGATGCCGATAATTCCGCCGGTTGCAGCAACGCCCGTGATTTCCTCGTCGGTCAGATTGCGGTTGACCTTGCAAGTGGCCTGTACCCCGCCATGGCTGGAGACGACTGGCCGCTTGGCCATTGCCAGCACCTCGGCCACGCCCGCATGGCTGAGATGGGCAATGTCGACGATCATCCCGCGCGCTTCCATCTCGCGCATCACTTTGCGGCCCATGTCGGTTAGGCCGCCCTTCTTCTCGCCATGCATCGAACCGGCGAGCTGATTGTCGAAGAAATGCGTCAGGCTGGCCATGCGGAATCCCGCATCATAGAGCTTGGCAAGATTGGCCGGGTCACCCTCCAGATCGTGTAGCCCTTCGATGCTGAGCAGGGCACCGACAGTGCGCGGCTTTGCATTTCTGCGGGATAGCAAAAGCTTCTCGAGATCAGGCGTGCTCGCCACTTTAACCAAGCTACCGCTTGCGCCAGCCGCCGCATCATCGAGTTTCTTGGCGTGGTATAAAGACCGTTCCAGCAGCGAATTCCACGTATGTGTCGGCTGCAATTGCGCGATGACCAGCGAAGTGATGTTGTCACCCTCGGCGCTGTTTGAATCGTAATTCTGGTTGGTCGGGGTCTTGGTCACGCTGGAGAACACTTGCAGCGCGACATTGCCTGCTTGCAGCCGCGGCAAATCCATATGGCCGCGGTCGGTCGCAGTCAGCAGACTGCGCTTCCACATCAACGTATCCGAATGCAGATCGACGATATCCAGACTGTTGTGGAGCGCCTGTGCCTCGGCAGAGATTTCGGGCAATGGCTTACCGTCAATCTTATTCATGCTTTTCTCGACGATGCCCGGAGCAAGCGTGAAAAAGGCCACGGCACCGACAAGTATCAGAGCCAGAATCGAATAGACGATTTTTTTGATCATGCGCTGCGCTCCAAAGTCAGGAATGAATAGGCCGGGCGGTCTTCGCGCGCCGCATGGTCCTCCCGGCTAACAATTTGCCATTCGCTGCCGAGTGGTTTCATCAAAGTATCACCCTCGAAATCAGCATGGAGCTGGGTGAGTTCGACCCGGTCTGCGATTGGCAGAAACACATCATAGATCGCTGCGCCGCCGATAATGGCAACTTCGCCTTCTCCGGCAATAGCCAGCGCTTCCTCAGCCGAGCGCGCAATCTCTGCGCCTTCGCTGTCCCAGCGCTCCTTGCGGGTCAGCACAATGTGGCGGCGTCCGGGGAGCAAGCCGGGCAGGCTTTCGAATGTCTTGCGGCCCATGATCATCGGCTTATCCATCGTCAGCGCTTTGAAGCGTTTGAGATCGGCGGGCAGATGCCACGGCAATGCGCCGTCTTTACCAATCACACCATTGGCCGCGCGGGCATAGATCAGCACGATTGACTGCCGCGTGGTAAATTCACCCATCAGTCGCGGCCGATCCGCGTTACATGCCCCATTTTGCGCCCGTCCCGCGCCTGTTTTTTACCGTAGAGATGGACATGCGTGCCGGCCTCTCCCAGTAAATCGAGTGCGCTCTTTGCATCCTTGCCGATCAGGTTCTGCATCGCGATGCGCGGCGCGATTGTGGCGGTGTCGCCCAGCGGCAGGCCGCAGATTGCCCGTATGTGGTTTTCAAACTGGCTGGTGGCGGCACCTTCGATGGTCCAGTGGCCCGAATTATGCACCCTTGGCGCCATTTCGTTGAAAATCGGTCCTTCATGCGTGGCGAAGTATTCGCAAGTGAAGACGCCGACATAGTTCAACGCCTGCGCGATTGAGGCCGCCAGTTTTCGTGCCTGCGGCACCTGTTCGAGCACCCGGTCGCTTGCGGGGAGGGTCGATGTTGCCAGAACGCCGTTTTTGTGGACATTTTCCGCGCTGTCCCAGAAGCGCACTTCTCCATCCTTGCCGCGCACCAGAATGACCGAGAATTCGGCGAAGAAATCGACAAACCCTTCATAGATTGTCGCAGTGTCAGGCAACCGCAACCCTTCCGCATCGCGGCTCGAATCGATCCGCCACTGGCCCTTTCCGTCATAGCCGTCGCGGCGGGTCTTGAGGATGCCGGGTGCACCGATCCGGTCAATTGCGGCCATCAGATCGCCGTGCGAATCTACTGTCGCATAAGCCGCCGGCCTGCCACCTAGATTTTCGACGAATCGTTTTTCACTTAGCCGATCCTGCGCGGTTTCGAGCGCGCGCGGGTGTGGAAGCAAGCGGTCTTCGATTGCTGAGAGCGGGTCCACCGGGACATTTTCGAATTCCCATGTGATTACATCGCATTTTTGCGCAAATGCGTTGATCGCGGGCGTATCTTCCCATTTGTTGAAGAAGAAATCATCGCTGACCTGCGCCGCTACAGATTCGCGTTCGGGCGCGAAGATGATGCAGTGATAGCCGAGCTGCGCTGCCGACATAGCCATCATCCGGCCTAGCTGTCCGCCGCCCAAAATTCCGATTGTTCCCCCGGCCTTGAGCATCAGTCTGTGGGCCTCTGCGCCACGGCATCGCTGCGCGCGGCGCGCCAAGCTTTCAAACGTTCGGTCAAAGCGGGATCGCTGATGGCGAGGATCGCTGCGGCCAGCAATCCGGCATTGGTGGCGCCGGCCTCACCGATTGCAAGCGTCCCGGTCGGCACGCCGGCCGGCATTTGCACAATCGACAGCAGACTATCCATGCCCGACAGCGCTTTGGATTGAACCGGCACGCCCAGCACCGGCAGATGCGTCATCGCCGCAATCATGCCGGGAAGATGCGCCGCCCCCCCTGCGCCAGCGATAATCACCGCTATGCTTTCGTCAGCCGCGCCCTTGGCAAATTCGACCATCCGGTCAGGCGTGCGATGCGCTGAAACAATCCGGACATCGGTCTCGACGCCCAGTTCCTCCAATACGCCAGCGGCGCATTGCATGGTGGGCCAGTCAGACTGGCTGCCCATCACGATGGCGACTTTGAGGATGGTTTTGCTCATCACATATCCTTCAGATAGAACCGCTCACCCGGCTTCATATCGTCGTCAAATTGATAGATGATTGGCTGCCCCGTGGGGATTTCGAGACTGGTAATGTCATCGTCCGAAATGTTGGAGAGATGCTTGACCAAAGCGCGCAGCGAATTTCCGTGGGCGGAAATAATCACTGTCCCGCCGCTAGCCAGAACCGGCAGAATGTCGCTTTCCCAATAGGGCAGCACGCGCTCGATCGTCAGCTTCAGGCTTTCGGTGTTGGGGATATCGATCCCGGCATAGCGCGGGTCCTGCGACAGATCATATTTGCTGCCCGCTTCCAATGGCGGCGGCGGCACATCAAAGCTGCGGCGCCATACATGGACCTGCTCATCGCCGTGCTTGTCGCGGGTTTCCTGTTTGTCGAGCCCGGTCAACCCGCCATAGTGCCGCTCGTTGAGCCTCCAGTCTTTCGTTTCCGGTATCCACAACCGGCCCGCTTCGCCCAGCGCCAGATGCAGCGTCTTGATCGCGCGGGTCTGGAGCGAGGTGAAGGCGGTGGTCGGCAAAATGCCTTTGTCTGCCATCAATTGCCCGGCTGCTTTGGCTTCGGCCACGCCTTTCTCGGTCAGGTCGACATCCCACCATCCGGTGAAACGGTTTTCGAGGTTCCACTGGCTTTGGCCGTGGCGGACGAGAATCAAAGTCGGCAAGAGGTTCGCTCCTCAATGGGTAGGAAGCAGTTGCGGTTAGCTTTCGGAGCCCGTTTTGGGAAGGGTTTCCTCGCCCGAATCGGTCATTTCCCGCGCCTGCGCCTTACGCCGCCGCAAATTTTCGCGCAGCTTGGCCGCAAGCCGTTCCTCACGCGTGGGGATTTTGGCTTTGGAGGGTGCAGTGTCAGTCATTTGGAAAGCTATTGCCGCTAAAGGCGGTTTCACTCAAGTCTAGCTTGACATTCGCAGGCACCCCGACAATAGGGCGCGCCTTGATTGGAGCGCTGCTGTAGCTCAGTGGTAGAGCGCGTCATTGGTAATGACGAGGCCGGGAGTTCAATTCTCCCTAGCAGCACCATCACTTCCGCTTAGTGTTAGAACGGTTCCCTGCGGGGAGTGCGTAAAGCTTTATGCCTGTGTGGGTATAAGGTGGGTGGTGGTTTGAGCAGAGGTTCAGATCGTCTGAGCGCACCTTCACCTAAAACAGGCAATTGCGCGGCTCATGGTTTAAAGGCTGTTCGGCTGGTCAGCGCCTTTGGGTAGGGATTGGAAGCATTACCAAGGCTAACATCTCATGTAGGTAGAAGAGGTGTTTTCGAACAGACAACCACTTTTCTGGAGCCTCTGGTCAGAGCTACGTATAGGTCACGGGCGTCCATTCCCTCGGCTTTCAGTATGATAGATACATCGGCCTCAAGACCTTTGAAAAGGAGTGTACTTCCCACTGCCTTGCGTGGAATTTGACGTCCTGAGAAACGAGCTTGGTCTCGAATCGAAATTGCCAAATCGGCTAGGGCTCTTCCATCACTTGCCTCAGCAGAATTGAGAGTCTTGATTGCCGTTCTAAGAAGCTCTGGCCGGAAAACTTTCGCGCCAACATCTCTTGAGAATTGAGAAAGCACAACCGCTGCTTCTTTGAAATTCGGCTGTTCGCGAAATCCAATTATTGCATGCTCTATGTCGTTTGGAGGGGTGCGGTTTGTTCCAGCGTCAATGGATTGTAGGCGCTTTTGTAACTCGGGCGCACTGACACCCGTCATTACCGAGCTAGCAAACGTCACAAGCTGCCCAAGAGCGTTGTTTGAGCTTGGCACAAATGACGCAGCGAAGATTTGAAGCTCGCTCATGTCAGCAGTCTCTACTTTTGATGCGCCTGGAATACTCCTTGCAAAGTCGGCTTGTTCCTTGGGCCACTTCGCCATAATTAGACTGCCTCCGCCAGGGTTAGGCGACGGCGTGTTCGCAGCTTTTAGCTGCTTGGGCCAGTCATCTAGGCCGTCGAGGCAAATCCATTCGACACAATTTGGAGCTTGGCGCAGGTCTATTTGGCGGCCTTTCAGGAGCTCTTCTCGTATGGCTAAAAGCCAGAGTCCAAGGGTTTCATTTCCGACTAAATTCCATCGCCAAGGCGTACTTAATGTTCCTGCGGGTGGAAATGTGGTCAAGACGTCATCGACCCAACTAACGGTGCCCTCTGTCGTGAAACCGAAAATTGACTGCAGTGGATCGCCTAATGCACATGTTGGGAGCAGGTTAGATAAGCTCACAATCAATTGATGCTGATCAGGTTGGCAATCCTGATATTCGTCCACGATTAGGTGAGAATATGTGGCTTTGATAATCTGATCTAGATGACTATTCTGGATTACGTTCAATACGCCTCTGCGGATTGCAGGATAGTCCACTTTTGGATTAGCGAGATCGAGATGTGAAATGGGAATTCCGCTTCGACTAGGCTCAGGACTCATTGATTGATCCAGAAGATGACGATTGCGGCTATGCAGATGGCGGACATGAAGGCGTGGGCGCAGCGATCGTAGCGTGTGTGGATGCGGCGCCAGTCCTTGAGTTTGCCGAA
>JBATLU010000025.1:0-6729 GCA_049289475.1 Pontixanthobacter sp.
TTCGGCAAACTCAAGGACTGGCGCCGCATCCACACACGCTACGATCGCTGCGCCCACGCCTTCATGTCCGCCATCTGCATAGCCGCAATCGTCATCTTCTGGATCAATCAATGAGTCCTGAGCCTAGGCAAGTTGCGTTCAACTTACGGTTTTTAATCAGAATGTGAAAGCATCCTTGAGCGTTGCGAGCCTGTCCAATGGGTGGAAGTGCCTTCAAAAGAGCAAATTCGCCCCTGAAGCTCATCGCACTTTCGGCAATAAGCCTAGGAATTTACTAGTGAAAGGGGTGGTGCGCTTATAGTGCTCGAACTTCTGACCCCATCATCACAAACGATGTCGCCCCCTACTCAAAGCATCACCCACTCGATACCCACACAGGCATCAAGCTTTGCGCACTCCCCGCAGGGAACCGTTTTAACACTGAGCGGAAGTGATGGTGCTGCTAGGGAGAATTGAACTCCCGGCCTCGTCATTACCAAGGACGCGCTTTAGCCCAAAGCGCCCCACGCCATACCCAAAGGGCACAACCAGCCGAACGGCCTTTCCGCTTAGAGACTCGCAGTTGCCTACTGGAAGTGGTGGTGCCGCTTAGAGGATTCGAACCTCTGACCCCATCATTACGAATGATGTGCTCTACCAACTGAGCTAAAGCGGCTCCGGAGCGGGTTCTGGTAAGCGCAATCAATTGCGTTAGACCCGTTGCTCGACGGCCCACTTCCCTGTTCTCGTCCGATTTACAAGAGATTTTCGAACTTTTGGCAATTTTTCCGATCAGCCGAGGCATCGGAAGCCGCAGTATTTGGCCAAGCTCCCTGTCTAGCCAAGCTCCCTGTCTAAAGGACAGGAAGCTTGGCCAGCAGGAAAGAAGCATTGCAGTGCCACACGCTCTGCATCGGCACTTTTTGCAGGTTCAGCGTAAGCGAATTAACCCTGAACCTAGAATTTGTAGCCAGCCTCCACGCCGACCAAACGACGTGAACCGGGTGATATAAACGAGCCGCCAAATTCGATCGCTGGAATGGCCTCGTTGATATATTTGCGGTCCATTAAGTTATTGGCAAAGACGGCCAGGTTCCAATTATCGCCCTCGATTCCAAATCTGGTGTTCAGAACACCGAATGCATCACGCCGTGCGGCGATATAACTGCCATTGCCGGCCACCGGTGGCGCACCGAACAGGGAGATCGGCAGAAGTGCGCTGAACACTGTCGGCTTGCTTTGATCCTGAACCGTGTGGAACCAGGTCGGGCCGGTGATCCGATAGTCTGCGCGCGCGATCAGATTGAGCGAGCTGGAGAGCGGTGCATCGATCTGGGTGCCCAGATTGATGGTGTAATCCGCCGTGTAAGGAGACTTGTTGCCGACGGTATCGGGACGTGATGCATTCTGCTTGATCTTGCTGTCGGTCACATTGACCGAGCCGAAAAACTTCCAGCCATCGACAACTTTCGCACTGGCATTGAATTCTGCACCCTTCACATCGACCCGATCAATGTTGGACACAACGCGCAGAAGGCCAAAACCGCCGACGAAGAATTCGAAGAACTGCATGTCGTCGATGCGGGTGTAATAGCCAGCCAGATCGAAGGTGACACGGTTGTCGAATAATGATCCCTTTACGCCTGCCTCGAACGAACTGGATTTTTCCTTGCGGAATTGATCGTTGATCAGAACGCCGGCATTGATCGACCCAAACGCGGCGGTTCCGGTCGGGTCATTGAAATAGGCATCGACCGTGGCTTTCGAGCCCTGATTGTTGAACCCGCCCGATTTGAAACCGATACCCCAGTTGGCGTAAATATTGGTTTCCGGTGTTGGTCTAAAGCTTAAGGTGAGCTTTGGCTGCAGCTGTTTGAAGGTTGCGGATTGGGATGGAATTGTCCCCGTTGACGGAAGGCCGGGATTGATCGGCGCACTGGTAATCGGATCGGCGACATTGGGCACGAGGCTGTTCACGGTACGATCCTCGATATCGTAACGCAGCGCCAGACCCAGATTCAGCCTATCGGAAACTTCATAATCGGTAGAACCAAAGACCGCGTAGACGTTGGTTCCGAAATTGTCGTGATAGAGCAGTGAGGTAGGGTTGGATGAGCCGGGTGCGTTATAGAGCTGTGAACTCACCCCCTGCCCCAGATCGCCGCCCAAACTGACGCCCACTGTGCGGTCAATGTTGAGGTAATAGGCCCCCAATTGCCAGCTCAAGGGGCCATCAGTGTTAGAGGCCAAACGGATTTCGCCGCTGATGTCCTTCTGGTCGCGCGTTTGCAGCTGCGTGCCGTCACACGTTGTCGGGCTGTAAGGACCGAAGGTGGAGCCCGTAAAATTGAAGATAAACGGAACCGGGATTGTGCCAATCACGCCCGGCGCATTGACCGGATAGCCGGTGTTTGCCGCGGTTGATGCAAAGCAGGCATTCTGAACGGCAAGATTGGTAGCATTGGCCGGGGCGCCAAAGGCTGGCGAGATATAGCGCGCAAAATCTGCCGAGGTTCCATCGGCCGTCAGGCTCTGGCTTGTGTCGGAATAGAGCGCCCAAGCCGTAAGCATCGTAGACCCGAAATCATGCTCGATCTTCGCGGATAGATCGAGCGATGTCTGGTCATTGGTGGGGCGGATATTGCTGTAATAGCGGAACTCGTGATCATCGACGTCTTCGTTAAAAGCTCCGCCAAGTGCCGGAAGGTGGAAGGCTGCGTTGAAATTGATCGAGGCACCCGAAAGCTTGGAATAGCGCGCTTTCAAATCCAGCTCGGTTGCGTCACCAAGCTGGGCCACAAACCGGCCATCGACTGACCAGACTTCCTGATCGTCGACCACCTTTGCATTCAGAAATTCATTGCGGTAAAAACCGTCGGTGGTGCGGTAACTGCCCGACAGCACCAGTCCAGCGTTGGCGCCAACCGGGGTCGAAATATAGGCGCTGCCTTCGATGGTGTTTTCATTGGCGTAGCTGATCTTGCCGCCGCCTTCCAAATTGGCGCCAGGCTTCAAGGTGGATATCACGATCGCACCAGCCGCAGCGTTGCGGCCATAGATGGCGCCTTGCGGGCCTTTCAGGATTTCGATCTGGCGCAGGGTTCCCTGCACCTGATTGAGCTGCGCTGTGTTGGTTTTAAGGATGCCGTCAACCACCAAAGCAACCGAGCTTTCCGCATCGCGCGCGCCATTGATGCCGCGAATGTTGATCTGTGTGTCGCCTGCTTCTGCGGTCCCAGTTACGATGGTGACGCCCGGAGTGAGTTGGGCAAAGCCCTCGGCATTGTCGACGCCGGTCTTCTGCAGCGTATCGGCGGTAATTACCGACACCGAAGCAGGGACATCGATCAGACGTTCGCTCTGACGCCGCGCGGTTACAATGATTTCGCCGGAATCGACAGCATCTTGGTCGCTGGCTACATCTTGAGCATAGGATGGTGCGGCCACCATCGCCAAACCTGCCACTGAAACCTGCATCATCATCTTAAAATTACGCATGGAACTTCTCCCCGAAATTTCCGCTCGCCTGAACAAGCCAATACGGATGGTGATCGCGCATTGCTTTCCCGCACTCATATTGTATACAATAATCATCCGTCAACCCTATAAGGAGCCAGATCATGTCGCGAGCCTCCGACCGCGCTTACAGTCAAATAAGACGGATGATCTTGCGCGGAGATCTGGTCCCCGGAGAGCAAATCCGCGAAGAGCAGCTTGCCGAAGTATGCGGCGTCTCGCGGACGCCGGTTCGCGACGCATTGCGGCGCCTGGAGGCCGAATCGCTGGTCAGCCGCAACGAATCGCAGCGCAGCTTTGTCGCCGAATGGTCGCTCGAAGATATTGCCGAGGCATTCCAGCTTCGGGCCTTGCTCGAAGGCCGTACGGCGAAGCGGGCGGCGACGCGGATAAGTGTCGAGCAGTTGCGCGCGCTGAAGGCTTGTAACCGCCGGATTGAGGCGGCGATAACGAGTGATACGCCCGACATCGGCGCCTTCCTTGAAAACAACCGCATTTTCCACGCCACGATCATGGATGCAGCGGCGTCTGTCCGGCTGACCAATATCCTGACCAGCATTGTTGAGCAGCCAGTCGTACTGCGAACTGCGCAGCAATATGACCGCGAGAATCTGCTGCGATCGCACAATGAGCATCAAGAGCTAGTAGCCGCATTCGAGCGGCGCGATGGAGACTGGGCCGAGTCGATCATGGCCGCCCATATCCACCGTGCTTTTCATGCCTATGCCGATATTCACCAGCGCGAATTGACTGATGCCCCCGGCTCTGCCGCAGCATGAGACGACTTGCTTTTGTATACAATTATGGCAGATAAAGATTCATGTCACGTCCGGTAGAAATTGAATTTGTCGAAGTTGGCCCTCGCGACGGCCTTCAGAATGAGGCGAAACTTGTTGCGACAAGCGACAAGCTGGAACTGATCTCGCGCGCGATTGATGCGGGCGCTCGGCGGATCGAGGTCGCCAGTTTTGTAAATCCGAAACGCGTGCCGCAGATGGCCGATGCGGAAGAGGTTTGCGCAGGGCTGCCGGACCGCGATGACGTGACTTATATCGGGCTGGTCATGAACGAACGCGGTGCCGAGCGCGCACTGGCAACAGGGCGGATCGACCAGCTCGGCGCGGTCTGCGTGGCGACTGACGAATTCGCGATCGCCAATCAGGGGCAGACCAGCGATGGATCGGTTGATGCGGCAAAAGCCATCATCAAGCTGGCCAAGGCGAATGGCACGAACGCACAGGTCACAATCGCGGCATCATTCGGTTGCCCGTTCGAAGGCGAGGTTGCCGAAGCGCGGATCATCGCGATGGCGCGTTCCTTGGCCGAGGCTGGCCCCGTCGAAATCGCACTGGCTGACACCATTGGCGTCGCCAATCCGGCGCATGTTGCCCGGTTGGTCTCTGCAGTACGCGCCGCAATTGCGCCTTTGCCGGTCCGGGTCCATTTCCACAATACACGCGGCACTGGCCTCGCCAATGTATGGGCTGCCGTCAGCGAAGGCGCGAGCACGGTCGATGCGTCGATTGGAGGCCTTGGCGGATGTCCGTTTGCCCCGGGCGCGGTGGGCAATGTCGCGAGCGAGGATGTCGTTTACATGCTCGAGCGGTCCGGCATTTCAACCGGAATGGACTTGGATCGTCTGATTAAGGCTTCGAAGTGGCTTTCCGGGATTATGGACAAGGACTTGCCGGCCATGGTCAGCCGCGCTCTGCCATTTCCCAAACCTGCCTGATGCCAGCCGATTTATTGAATTAAGAAGTTTACGAGAGGAAGAGTTTCTATGGGTTACCGATTGGGCGTCGACGTCGGCGGAACGTTCACCGACCTGTTGTTATTCAACCAGGATAGCGGCGCATTCTGGCGTCATAAGACTCCGTCGACGCCGCATGACAGCAGCGAAGGCATCCTGAACGGTGTTACAGCGATTTGCCACGAAGCGGGCGTTGCGGCGCAGGATATCGAATATTTGCTGCATGGCACTACGGTAGCCACCAATGCGGTGCTCGAAGGAAAGGGCGCTCGCGTCGGCCTCGTCACCACCGAGGGATACCGCCATGTGATGCAGATCGCCCGCAGCTATGTGCCCGGCGGCCTCGCCGCGTGGATCATCTGGCCCAAGCCGCAGCCACTCGCCGCGCTTGAGGATACCGTGACGGTCAAGGGCCGGATGGACGCCGATGGCAATGAATTCCGCCCGTTCGACGAAGTGAGCGCGCGTGCTGCCCTGACCACGCTCAAGGCCCAAGGTGTCGAAGCGATCACCGTGTCGCTCATCAACGCCTATGTAAACGGCGATCACGAAACGAAAATCGGCAAATTGGCAGCCGAGATTTTACCGGGTGTGCCGGTGTCGCTCAGCCATGAAGTGCTGCCCGAAATGCAGGAATATGAGCGTACGCTGACGACAGTGGCCAACGCCGCTGTCCGTCCGGTGGTGAGCAATTATCTGTCCAATCTGCGGGGCAAACTGGCCGATCAGGGCTTTGCAGGCAGGCTGTCGCTGTTGCGCAGCGATGGCGGCTTGATGACATCGAACAAGGCCGAGGAACATCCGGTCAATATCCTGATGTCCGGCCCAGCAGGCGGCGTGACCGGCGCATTGTGGGTCGGCAAGAATGCCGGGATCAAAAATATCCTCACGCTCGATGTCGGCGGGACATCGACCGATGTTGCGCTGATCGAAAATCTGGAGCCGCGCCGAGTACGCACCACCGAAGTGGGGCATCTGTCGGTCCGCGCATCATCGCTCGATGTGAAGACTGTGGGCGCAGGCGGCGGATCGATTGCTTATGTTCCCGAACTGACCGGCGCGCTGCGCGTTGGCCCGCAATCTGCAGGCGCGGTGCCGGGGCCAGTGGCTTACGGGAAAGGCGGCGAAGCGCCAACGGTAACCGACGCCAATGTAGTGCTCGGCTATTTGCCCGAAAACCTGCTCGGCGGCAGTTTCAAGCTCGACCGTGAGGGGGCGACCAAGGCGGTCCAGACAATTGCCGATGCACTCGGAATTGATCTGATGGCAGCGGCGCGCGGCATTATCGACATTGTGAACGAGAATATGTTCGGGGCGCTGCGGATGATTTCTGTGCAACAAGGCTATGATCCCCGCCATTTCGCCTTGATGGGCTTTGGCGGCGCGGGTCCGCTCCACGTTAATGCGGTCGCGCGCCTGATGGGCAGCTGGCCGGCAGTCTCTCCGGTGTCACCGGGCGTGCTGTGCGCGCTGGGCGACGCGAC
>JBATLU010000026.1:0-5591 GCA_049289475.1 Pontixanthobacter sp.
GGCGCAGGCGGCACCGAAAGCCAGGACTGGGCTGAAATGCTCCAAAGGATGTACAGCCGCTGGGCCGAGCGTAAGGGCTATAAGGTCGAGATTGTTGACTATCATGCAGGTGAGCAGGCCGGAATCAAATCGGCCACTTTGCTGGTAAAGGGCGAGAACGCCTATGGCTATGCCAAGACCGAAAGCGGTGTGCACCGCTTGGTTCGTATCAGCCCCTATGACAGTGCGGCACGGCGGCACACAAGTTTCAGCTCGGTCTGGGTCTATCCGGTTATCGACGATGATTTCGAAGTCGAGATCAATGAAAGCGATCTGAAGATCGACACCTACCGTGCCTCGGGTGCGGGCGGTCAGCATATTAACACAACCGATTCTGCGGTGCGAATTACCCACCAGCCAACCGGGATTGTCGTCGCGAGCCAGAACGATCGGAGCCAGCACAAAAACCGGGCAACCGCGATGAACATGCTCAAGGCGCGGCTGTTCGAACGCGAAATGGCCGCGAGGGAAGCTGTCGCTGGCAGCGAATATGAAGCCAAATCCGAAATCGGTTGGGGTCATCAAATCCGCTCTTACGTCTTGCAGCCATATCAGATGGTCAAGGATTTGCGGACCGGCACGACGTCGACCGCGCCCGACAATGTGCTGGATGGTGCATTGGATGAATTTATCTCTGCTGCTCTGGCACAGCGCGTTACCGGAGAAGCGGTGGACGTGGAGGATGTCGAGTGAGCTGTGTGAAAGAAGTAGCGTTTGAGCTCGCGGGCAATATTGCGCTGCTCGCTTCACGATGAGAATTTTTCTACCTCTACTTCTGGCGGCTGTTTCAGCACTCACCCTGACTGGCTGTGATGTTCGCAAGGGTGATCGGCCGGACAGCTCGATCGAATTTCCCGAGCCGGACCGTCCGGTATCCGACCTTGGCGCCAACCAGTTCTCGACCGAAACCGCGCGCGATGCAGCGGGTGAGGCCGAGACGGTAATGGACTTCGCCGAAATCAAGCCAGGTATGACCGTGGCCGATATTGGCGCCGGAGAGGGTTATTACACCGTACGGCTTGCCGAGCGCGTTGGCGCGAAGGGTAGGGTGCTTGCGCAGGATATTGATCAGGACGCGCTGGAGCGACTTGGAGCGCGCGTTGAAAAGGACCGGCTCGATAATGTCTCGATTAAACTTGGTGCCGGCGACGATCCGCGATTGCCGGAAAGCAGTTTCGACCGGATTTTCCTCGTCCATATGTATCACGAAGTGCAGGAACCCTATGCGTTTCTCTATCGCCTCTGGCCTGCGCTGAACAAGGGCGGCCAGGTCATTGTCGTGGATGTCGACCGCCCGACCGACCAGCATGGAATTGACCCGTTGCTGCTGTCGTGCGAATTCAGGCAGGTGGGTTTCGAATTGGTTGCATTTAAGGACGCCCCCGAATTGGCGGGGTACTATGCACAGTTCAAAGCAGCCGCTACGAGGCCGGAACCAAAAGACATAAAGCCGTGCCGCGGGGCATCCGGCGGAGCAGGAAACGCGGGTAAGTAAGCCGCACTTCGAGGAATTGATGTACAATGGCATTTAAGGGGTTGAACCCGATTATGTATGGCGGACGCGAAGTCTGGCCATTGATCGAAGGCGGCAAGGGCGTCTCGGCGACGAATCACGCCAGTTCCGGCGCATGGGCGGCAGCGGGCGGAATCGGTACTGTCAGCGCGGTGAATGCCGACAGCACCGACGAGAATGGCGAAGTCATTCCGCAAGTCTATCCGCAGGCCACCCGGCGTGAACGACACGAGCAATTGATCCGGTTCGGCATCGACGGCGGCACCGAACAGGTCAAGAAAGCCTATGAAATTTCCAACGGGCAGGGCGCAATCAATATCAATGTTCTGTGGGAAATGGGCGGCGCGCAGGCGGTGCTTGAAGGAATTCTCGAAAACACCAAAGGCATGGTAACGGGCGTAACCTGCGGCGCGGGTATGCCGTACAAGCTCGCTGAAATCGCCGCGCGTTATAACGTGAACTATCTGCCAATTATCAGCTCAGCGCGCGCATTCCGCGCCTTGTGGAAGCGCAGTTACAGCAAGGTTCCCGAATTGATGGCTGCGGTGGTCTATGAAGATCCGTGGCTGGCTGGCGGACACAATGGCTTGTCCAATGCCGAAGACCCGCGTGTCCCGCAGGATCCCTATCCCCGCGTCAAGGAATTGCGCGAGACGATGCGCAAGGAAGGCGTGTCCGAAGAATGCGTGATTGTGATGGCCGGCGGCGTATGGGCACTGCGCGAGTGGGAAAACTGGATCGACAATCCCGAACTCGGCAAAATCGCATTCCAGTTTGGCACACGGCCTCTGCTGACGCAGGAAAGCCCGATCCCGCAGGAATGGAAAGACATGCTGCGCACGGTTGAACCGGGCGATGTCCTGCTGCACAAATTCTCACCGACCGGGTTTTATTCCTCGGCGGTCAAAAACCCGTTTCTGTTCGATCTGATGCACCGCAGCGAGCGGCAGATCGGCTTTTCCAAGGATCAGACCGAAGATCACAGCGTTCAGCTTGGCTTTGGTGGAAAGGGCAAGAAATTGTGGGTCGCACCCGCCGATCAGGAACGCGCCCGCGTGTGGATGGGGGAAGGGCACACCGAATCGCTTAAGACTCCCGACGATACGCTGGTGTTTGTCACCCCGGAAAAGCGCGACGTGATCCGCAAGGACCAGACCGATTGCATGGGCTGCCTGTCGCATTGCGGTTTCTCGTCGTGGAAGGACCATGATGATTACACCACCGGCCGCCTCGCCGATCCGCGCAGTTTCTGTATCCAGAAGAATCTGCAAAACATCGCGCATGGGGAGCCGGTAGACGAAAACCTCGCCTTTGCCGGTCATGCCGCATATCGGTTCAAGCAGGATCCGTTTTATTCCAATGGCTTCACCCCCACAGTGAAGGAACTGGTCGACCGGATTTTGACGGGGGATTAGTGACCTCTAACGACCCAATAACGGTCGTTAACCGCCGATTTGAAATTCATTCAGCACACTCACCTATCGACATAGGATTTTCGGAGTTGCAACCAGCCGATCAGGGAGGTTGCTCCAATGGCAACTGGCCAAGTAAGCATGGCTAAAAGCGCAAACTTGTTCGGCATCAAATACCCAAGTGCGATACCAACAAGGCTTATGAGCAAGAACGAAAAAAGCACCTTCATGCTGGTTGGCCTAACCTAGGCGACGTCCACTTTCCACCCCACAATCGGACGTTCAACCCAAGTCATGCGTAAGGGTGCGGGAGTTTGGGTTGTTTAAGGTCGCAAATTGCACGTTGCTCGGCACATCTCGCGGTGCGATCCGGGATTTGATGGCGATAATTTCGCGGGAGATTCCCTGAACCTAGATCCTGATAATCAAATGGATCGTGCTGCCCGGCGTCATCCCGTAATCGGACAGGTGGCGGTCGTCCTCCAATGACCGTCCGGCATAGATCAGGCGCTGCTTCGCCGGTGGCACACCCTCTTTGGCTTCGATCTGTAGCTTGATTTCGGCAACGGTCGGGTCACCATCATAATCAACGATGATCGATTTTCCGGTCAAGGTTTTGACGGTTAGTTGCTCCGCAGCAGATGCGGGATTGGCGATCATGCTGGCGACAAGCAGAGGCAAGAACCATTTCATCAAGCGCATCGTATTCCCCAATCGCTAAAATGTAAGTGCGGGAGGTATAAGCCGGCCCAGCCCATTTCGGCTAGCCGGTTTATTATGCCTCACATTGCATGTTGTTCGGCTCGCTGCACGGGGATTTTCGGCGGGTTTGGGTAAACCTTCCTACAAGCCGTCGACGCTCTTGCTGACCAGAATATTCACCGCAACACGGCGGTTCTGCGCCTTGCCTTCGGCGGTGCTGTTGTCCGCCAGCGGGTCGGCTTCGGACATTCCGGTCGGGGTTAGCATACGGTAGGGTTTCCAGCCGCAAGCCTGCTGAAGATGATTGACTACGCGGCTAGCGCGCTTTTCGCTCAGGTCCTGATTGTAATCATAATCACCCGTAGAATCGGTATATCCGACCACCAATATCAGAGCATTGTCGGTCGCATTGCCTTGGGCTGCAATCGAACAAAGATCATTTCTTGCACTGGCGGACAACACCGATTTGTTGGTATCGAAATAGACGTTGGTTGTCGCCTTGACGTTATATTGGTCGATATCGGCCACGCGGCTGCGGAGTGCTTCGGTGGCCGCGGTCTGTTCGGCAAAGCCTTGCGATGTGCCGGTACGGATCATCGTCGCGGTTTTCAAATCCTTGTTCCGCAAATTGACTTGGCTCGCCACCAATCCGCCGCCCCACTCAACCGTCTTGATCGTAACCGGCAGGCCATTGAGCAGGGCATCTGCGCCAAGCTTGTCCCGCGCCAGACCAAACAGGCCTTTGCTAGCCCTGATTTCGGTGGCTTCGCTGAGGCGGACGACGGTGCCGTCACCATTCGCGCCGGTCACGCGCAATTTGTCCTCGCTGCGCGCAGAAATAAAGCCTTCGACCTCCGGCCCTTCGGCCAAGCCTGACAGGTCAGCAGGCGGTGAGCCGTAAACATTGATTTCGGAATCCATCTGCGCTTGCGATTGCGCAGACACACTTACCGCCAACGGCAGGGCCAATGCGGCGCATAGGAAGAGGGTTCCGGTCCGTTTGGAAATGACATTCATTTTGCTTCTCCTTAGATGCTGCAATGTTCTGCCCCAATGCATTCACGGCCTTTCCCTAGACCGCGCCCCCTTTTTATCTCCATTCAATTAAGCCAGCGGCATTTCGCGCCAATGTGGAGCGACCAAATGCCAGAGTGTTCATTCATTGATTGCTAAAAAATGAACACTTTGCCCAATCGTTCCCATTGTGCTGTCCATCCGAACAATTACCGCGACGAAGCGAAAGCGGGCGAAACTTAATCCAGCTCCCACGCCCGTTCACCGTGGCTGGTGATGTCCAGCCCTTCGCGTTCTTCGTCGGTAGTTACCCGCATCGGTATGACAATTGCCACCAGTTTGGCGAGGACGATGGTGGCTATTGCGCTCCATAGCGCGACTACACCCACCGCTAGCAATTGAGCGGTGAGCTGGCTGCCGAAATTCATTCCTTCGGCATAGCCTGCGCCGCCGAAGCTGTCGGACACCAGCAGCGCGACCATCAGCGAGCCGATGATGCCGCCCACACCGTGAACAGCGAACACATCGAGCGAATCGTCAATTTTGAATTTCTTGGTGATGATCTGGATCGCGCCGTAACAAATCACTGCGCCCATCACACCGAGCAGCATGGCCGCACCCGGGGCAATCAGGCCAGCAGCCGGAGTAACGGTGGCAAGACCCGCGATTGCACCCGTGGCCCAGCCGACGCTGGTCGCTTTGCCCACTGTGAAGCGTTCGACCAACAGCCAGGTCAGCGCGGCAACGCTGGCTGCGACATGGGTGTTGATGATCGCGGCCGCGGCATCGGCGCTGGCGGTGAAGGCCGAGCCGCCGTTGAACCCGAACCAGCCTACCCATAGCAAGCCTGCACCGACCATGGTCAGTGAGGGGGCATGCGGAAGCATCAATTTTTGCGGCCAGCCGGTGCG
>JBATLU010000027.1:0-3317 GCA_049289475.1 Pontixanthobacter sp.
TTATGGGGCTCGAGAATCTGCTCGACGTACCCTTCCGGTTTCTCTCGACCGGCCAGAAGAAGCGTTCGGCCTTCGCCCGATTGCTCAACCAGAATGCACCGATCTGGCTGCTCGACGAACCGCTCAACGGGCTCGACAATGATGCTAAGGAGCAAGTTGAAAGCCTGATAAACCTCCATTGCAAAGGCGGCGGTATTTGCATCGCCGCTTCGCATCAGCCGATCTCCCTTCCCGCCGATGCAAAGCGCATTTCGCTGGAGGATTTTGCCCTGTGATCCGTAAATTGCTGGTTAGAGACTTGGGCATATTGCTACCTGGCGGCCGCAGGAATGGCGGACGCGGAGGCACCATTTTGCCGCTGCTGTTCTTTCTCGCGGTCGCCATGCTTTACCCCTTCGCTGTGGGACCCGACGCGCCGCTGCTGGCAAAGACTGGCGGCGGGGTCATCTGGGTCGCAGCTTTGCTGGCTGCCATTCTCCCGCTCGACCGTCTCATCGCGCCCGATCTTGAACTCGGTGTGTTCGACCAACTGGCGCTGCGCGGAGTCTCGGAAGAATTGGTGGTAACGGTGCGGATTGCAGCACATTGGCTGAGTTTCGCCCCGCTGCTCTTGCTCGCGACCCTACCCGCCGCCGCCTTGCTGGGTCTGGAAAGCCAGACGGTGAAGATGGTGCTGCTGGGCTTGCTCGCAGGAACGCCGGGTCTTGCCGCAATCGGCGTGATGATTGCCGCGCTTACTGCGGGATTGCGCGGCGGAGCGGCACTTTCGGGATTATTGTTGATCCCGCTTGCCGTGCCGATCCTGATTTTCGGCGCTGGCAGCCTCGAACGCGGCGATACCACTGGCATCGCTTTATGCGGCGCGATCAGCCTAGTATTGATTGCGATAGCCCCCTTCGCAGGCGGCGCAGCCATACGCGCGGCTAGGGAAACCTAGGCTATTATCCTAACTATAAGGCGGTTTGTGCAGCCCCTTGGGACTGAGGGTGAATATCTCGTTCCCGGTTTCGGTAATCGCCAGCGAATGTTCGAACTGCGCCGAGAGTGACTTGTCGCGCGTTACCGCGGTCCAACCGTCGCTGAGCAATTTTACCCACGGTTTGCCGGTGTTGATCATCGGTTCGATGGTGAAGAACATCCCCGGCTTCAATTCCGGTCCAGTGCCAGCCTTGGCCGCGTGAACAACCTCGGGCGCATCGTGGAACAGACGGCCCAGACCATGGCCACAAAATTCGCGCACCACGCCGTAACGGAATTTCATCGCATGTTCGGCAATAGCCGCGCCGATGTCTCCCAAGCGATTGCCCGGCTGCGCCTGCTCGATCCCAATCATCAGGCACTCATGCGTCACATCAACCAGCCGCCGCGCTTTCAAAGCCACGTCGCCAACCAAATACATCCGGCTGGTGTCGCCATGCCATCCATCCAGCAAAGGGGTAACGTCGATATTAACGATATCGCCTTCCTTGAGCGCCTTTTCCGATGGAATACCGTGGCACACGACATGATTGATCGAGATACAGCAGCTATGCGCATAACCGCGATAGCCCATGGTCGCAGGCACTGCCCCGCCTGCCAAAGTCAGCTCGCGCACCTTGTCGTCAATTTCCGCAGTGGTCACCCCAGGTTGGACCATAGGAGCTATCTCATCGAGAATGCGCGCAGCCAGCTGGCCCGCCTTGCGCATCCCTTCAAAAGCCGCCGGCCCGTGAAGCTTGATCGTGCCGTCGCGAATAACGGTCTCTGTGCCATCGATGGTCTGATATTCGGTCATGCCTGCCCATGTAGCGAGCGATTTCGTAAATTGCGAGCTTGGAACGACGCACGCTTGCGCTAGAGAGGCGAATATGAGCAAGAAAACCGATTTGATCCAGCCTGACCGCGGGCAGGATGCCATCACGATCCACCTCGTCAACAAGGATGGATTTACCGAATTCAGCAAGAGCTTGGGCGCCGGGCAGCGATCCGCGCTGATAGCACAAAAGTTTGACGGTTCGGGCTATCAAACCGGAATCGTGCCCGACGGTGATGGATGGTTTGCTGTTGGTGGCGTCGCTGATCCGCATAGCTTAAGCAGTTGGTGCCTCGCCAAACTGGCAGAGGTTTTGCCCGAAGGCACTTACCGCCTTGCTGAGGGCAACCCCGGCCCGGCAATGCACGGCTGGCTGACAGCGCAGCACAAATTTGATCGTTACAAGAAGGATCCGGAGGCCACTGGGCCGCGGATTCTGCTGAGTACGGAAGTCAAGAATATCGACGCCGCACTCGCCGAAGCGGCTGCTGTAAATCTGGTGTGCGATCTGGTGAACACCCCTGCTGAAGATATGGGGCCAGCAGCGCTTGAGGCTCAAGCCGAGCGGTTAGCCAAGAAATTCCATGCCAATCTGCAGGTAACCAAAGGCGATGCGCTAGAGCAGGAATACCCGATGATCCATGCCGTGGGCCGCGCCGCAGCACGCCATCATGCACCGCGTCTGCTCCAACTTGAATGGGGCGACCCCAAACATCCCAGAGTGGCGATTGTCGGCAAAGGCGTAACCTTCGATTCGGGCGGGCTTGATGTGAAATCGGCTGCCGGAATGTTGCTCATGAAGAAAGACATGGGCGGCGCGGCACATGCTCTGGCGCTGGCCGAGCTGATTATGACTGCAGGGCTTCAATTGCGGCTGCACTTGCTTGTGCCAACGGTTGAAAACGCCATCGCGGGCAATGCCTTCCGGCCCGGTGATGTGCTCTCTACACGCAAGGGTTTGACGGTGGAAATCGGCAATACAGATGCTGAAGGGCGTTTAATTCTGGGCGATGCACTCACCCGCGCAAGCGAAGACAAACCTGAATTAATTCTCGATTTCGCGACGCTGACCGGCGCAGCACGTGTCGCGCTCGGCCCCGATCTTCCCGCACTCATGACGCGCGAAGATGCGACTGCCAATGCCCTGATCGAGGTGGGTAGGGTGCATGATGACGAACCATGGCGCCTGCCCCTGCCTGATGCTTACCGCGAATGGCTCAATTCAGACATTGCCGATCTCAATAACTCGCATGGCAACGCCTATGCAGGCGCGAGCGTGGCGGGGCTGTTCCTCGACAGATTTGTCGGTGACGGGATCGAATGGGCGCATTTCGACACATTCGCATGGCGTCCCTTCGCCAAGCCGGGACGGCCAAAAGGCGGTGCCGCCTATGGCCTTCGGGCAGCGTTCCATATGCTGAAAAACCGCTACGGCCCGAATTGATCCGGGCGCGCAGACCTTGCAGCAAGACTTTCCAGCGTATAAGCGCGCCCATCGACTTGAAGATTTGGTCGCAACTGGGGC
>JBATLU010000028.1:0-4067 GCA_049289475.1 Pontixanthobacter sp.
CAATTGGAGCGCCTGCGCGTCGATGATTTCCGCGCGTTCGTCCGGCGTCAGCTTCAATTCGTCGACGAAGCCGAGCAAGGTTCCGCTGGTTTCCTGCTGGTTGATCCGCGCCGCCATCGGCAAGGTAATCGACAGCGTTCCTGCGCTCTCGCTCATACCCAGAGATGCACCGGCAAGCTCGCGGTTGAGCCGTTCGATCGCTTCGGGAACGAAGCCTTGGTTGAGCAGATGGATTGCTTCGAAATTGCGCTGCAAACGTCCCGCGACAGGATCGCCTGCGGTCATATCTTCGACCTGACCGAACAAACGATTTGCCTCGGCAAATTCGCCCAGATTGCTTTTCTGCAAGGCGCGGTTGACCAGAAATTCGCCCGGATTGATATCCGAGTCAGTATCCCCTTCGAGCCGTTTTTGCAGTGTTTCGAAATAGGCTGCCGCCTCGGCATATTCGCCGCCTAGATTGCGGCGATATCCCTCCGCCAGCGCCTGCTGGGGCTTGAGCGTTTCAGCCTGGACCCGCGCGAAAGACAGCGGATCGGAAACCGAAGTTGATGCGACGTCGATGGTGCCGCTGATAATTGTATTGCCGATGACGGATCGCAGCGCGATCAAGGTTGCATCGTCGTAGGCTTCGAAGCCTTGCGCGACATAGTTCATACCGCCGGCATTGGCCGAAATCACCGACCAACCAAGTTCGGTGCCCTTGACTAGGCAGCGTTCCTTTACGCCATCAGCTATATCGGCAAGCTGCTGGCGTGCGGGCGTCAGGCAATCCGCATCAACTCTGCGCATCGCAGCAGAATCGAGTTTCTGCGTGCTGCCCGTTTCTCTGAACGCGAAAATTTCCGCCACTGGCTTGGCGCTGTCGCGGCACACCACCGCCCAGCGGCGATCAAACATGGTTTGCTTTGCGGGGTTTTCCACGCTGCGGTCCTGCACCTGGCACAAAATGCCGCTGCTATCGCCGATCGGAAAACTGTCACGAAGGAGAACGGGCTGCGTCTGCTGCGCGGCGGCGACATCGCAAAATGCCGCAGAGGCCAGCAATATCGCCGGAAGGGTAACCTTGTTTCGAATCACAATAGAGTTCCCTCCCCAAGGAACTGGGAGCCGACGGGAATCGTCAGCATCTGTTTTGCGACCCTGATTATTGTTTTATTGCGATAAGGCCTACGCTCTGAAACACGCTGTGCCTAGGAAAATTTGGACAAAATTCCGGTTTCACAACAATTGTTTCGCTGCCGTGAGCGCCGCCCGAAAAGCAGCGAAAATCCGTGTCTAGATAAAGCCGTGCCAGCCGATTGCCTCGTCCAGCGGCGCACGTGCGACATCAAACTGGTTAACCGGCGCATCGGGATCGCGGTAACCGATTGCCATCGCGCAGAAGAAAATATGATCGTCGGGGATCGGCACGGCGGCGCGCACTTGCTGAGAATACATCGCCCATGCCTCTTGCGCGCAGCTGTCCAGCCCCTCCTCGCGCAGCAGCAGCATGATGGTTTGCAGCCACATTCCGATATCGGACCATTGCGGAGGGCCCATATATTTGGGCGTATGGATCAGCATCATCACCGGCGCGCCGAAGCCGCGGAAATTGTTGGCGAACCACATCAAGCGGCCCGCCTTGTTGTCGCGCGCAATATCGAGCGCGGCATACATATCCTCTCCCACACCGCGGCGGCGCTGTTCATAGGCACCATCCAGATCTTTGGGATAAATATCATATTCGGGCGACCAAGCCGCTTTGCCCTGCGGCAGAACATCGGCGACCGACTGGAACAATCCCTGAAGCGGCTCTCCGGTGAGAATTTCGGCATTCCACGGCTGCGTGTTTCCACCCGAGGGGGCGCGCTGCGCTTTTTCGAGAACGCGAGTCAAGATTGCGCTGTCAACCGGCTTATCAAGAAAAGCGCGGACTGAGCGGCGGGTTTGAATGGCTTCAGTTGGGGTCATGAGATAGGTAGCCCTAGTTCTGCAGCCTTAAGTCGAATGTATCCGCTAGCCATTTCGCCCAACACTTTAACACTCCACGAGCCGAGTTTTGCTGCACCGGCCTTTGTTTTGGACCAAATCTCTGGATCTCGCACCTTGTCTAAAAATTCGTGACCAGACCAAGTTATCCTGAGTTGGTTTTTGCTTGGCTCGTCTACAAAACCAGCAGACATCAGCATGCTTAAGTGGCCAAGTGTCAATTCGGAATTGTCACGAAAAACCTTAAATCCATTGAATAAGATCAACCTGTTATCCTGCTCCTCCATCCAGAGCAAAATTTCTCGGATCAAATCCATATCCCGTTTCATCGGATAGTTTCAGCCTCGAACAGTCCCGCCAGCTGCTCGATAATCGTGCCGCCCAGCTGCTCGACGTCCATGATCGTGACCGACTTCTTGTAATACCGCGTCACATCATGGCCGATGCCGATCGCCGCCAATTGGACCGGCGAGCTTTTCTCGATCCATTCGATCACGCGGCGCAGATGTTGTTCGAGATAGCCCGCGCTGTTCACGCTGAGCGTGCTGTCATCGACCGGGGCGCCGTCGGATATCACCATCAGAATGCGGCGATCTTCAGGGCGCGATAGCAGCCTTTGATGCGCCCACATCAGCGCCTCGCCATCGATATTTTCCTTGAGCAAGCCCTCGCGCATCATCAGGCCGAGATTGCGGCGCGCGCGGCGCCATGGCTCGTCGGCCTTTTTATAGATGATATGCCGCAAATCGTTGAGGCGGCCCGGCTGCGGAGGTTTGCCATCGGCCAGCCAAGCCTCGCGGCTCTGCCCGCCCTTCCACGCGCGGGTGGTAAAGCCGAGGATTTCCACCTTGACCCCGCAGCGTTCGAGCGTGCGCGCCATAATATCCGCGCTGATCGCGGCAATCGAAATGGGCCGCCCGCGCATCGAGCCGGAATTGTCGATCAGCAGGGTAACGACAGTGTCCTTGAATTCCTGATCGCGCTCGATTTTATAGCTGAGCGAGTGGCCGGGCATGGTGACGACGCGCGCCAAGCGGGCGGCATCGAGCAACCCTTCCTCCTGATCGAAATCCCAGCTGCGGTTCTGCTGCGCCATCAGGCGGCGCTGTAGCCGGTTGGCGAGCTTGGTCACAATACCTTGCAGGCCGGTCAGCTGGCTATCGAGATAAGCGCGCAGCCGGTCGAGTTCCTCGGTGTCGCACAATTCGGGCGCTTCGATCACTTCGTCAAATTTGTCGGTGAAGTGCTTGTAATCAAAGTCACCGGGAATGTCGGTCCACGGGCGGTTCGGACGAACAGGCATCATGCCCTCCTCGCCTTCCTCACCCATTTCGCCGTCGCTCATTTCCTCTTCGGAACTTTGCTCCGTCTCGCCGTCGGCGCCTTCGTCTCCGTCGGCTGCTTCTCCGGCCATTTCGGCAGTCTGCGAATCATTGCCTTCGGACTCGTCTTCGCCGTCCTGCTCTTGATCCTCGTCCTGCCCCTCTTCGTCCTCGCCGCTTTCCTCGTCCGAACCGCTGCTGTCTTCCTTGATCAGTTCGAGGTGGCGCAACATATCGAGCGCAAGCGATTGAAACGCCTTCTGGTTGTCGAGCGACAGAGCCAGCGATTCAAAATCATTCCCCACGCGCTGTTCGATCCAGTCGCGCACCAGATTAAGCCCTGCCTCGGCGCGCGCCGGAACAGCCTTGCCAGTCAGCTTCTCGCGCAAGAGCAGCGACAGCGCGGTCTGGATCGGGACTTCATTCTCGCTTTGAGCGCGGGTGATCGGGTCGGATGCGGTGCGCAGTTCAATCGCTGCATCAAGATTGTCTGCTATGCCGCTGAAATTATTGGTCCCCAGCGCCTCGTAACGGACTTGCTCGACCGCATCATAACACGCGCGCGCCAGCGGTTCCGACGGTGCGTTGCTTGTATGGCTAGCTTCGCTATGGTGCCGTAGCTTTAGCGCGAAGCTATCCGCAAAACCGCGCGCTTCCGCCGCCTGTTCAGGCGGCAGATTGCGGCCGGGCAGCGGGACGCGGAAGTTTTTGCCGGTGGACGACGGGCTATCCGCGCTCCACGCAACCTCCACCTCCGCCTCACGCGACAAAGCC
>JBATLU010000029.1:0-15179 GCA_049289475.1 Pontixanthobacter sp.
GGGTAAGGGTGCCCCCCGACCGCGCTAGCCGATAGATTGCGCGTGGATTTCGTCCCAAGTCTGATCGCTCAATCGCATCGTTCCAATCACTTAAATGAGAAGAGCATGCGCTTTCGGCCTTGGTTGATAGGCATCAGCCCATGCGCCGCATCAACAGTCTCGTCTGCATCAAAGGCGAGGAAAATGTGTAAGGCCATATTCTCAATGTTCAGAAATATGACCGATATATCATCTTCATAATTTTAGGATTTGGATGCCCCGTGAGGATTCGAACCTCAATTGACGGAGTCAGAGTCCGTAGTCTTACCATTAGACGACGGGGCATCAGCGCGCGACTCGCTTGGCGACAGGCGGGTCGGGAGTGAGAGCGGGCAGATAGTTTCCGCAGAGACCAAGGTCAAGCGCGGAGAGCGCGGGCAAAGGCACCAACTGCCTTGCCCAAACCGCCGTTCATCGTTAGCAACAGCGCCAAGTCCCCGTGAACAGATCACGGGAGGAAAAAGAAAGTA
Organism: Pontixanthobacter sp.; assembly: GCA_049289475.1. GTDB lineage: Bacteria > Pseudomonadota > Alphaproteobacteria > Sphingomonadales > Sphingomonadaceae > Pontixanthobacter. The sequence goes on from JBATLU010000029.1 coordinate 510, forward strand.
CCGAGTATGGCGGAATTTTATCCGCCGGACGATAATAAAAGGGCTGGCCAAAGAGGGGCCGAAAAGTCCGGCAAAGTAGCAGATTTTCGCTACCGCTCCCCCTCTCAGCCCAAACAAAATCCTGGGCCGCGCGTGCGCGGCAAGGGGCAACCGCGTGATCCGGGTGGAAGCCGAAATGACCGCGATGCTGCACGGCAAACCCCCAGTTTCCATAGCCCCCGCAAGCAAGGTGCCCTGCGCAATCAGGCCTATGCCGCGCTTGATTTGGGCACCAACAATTGCCGCTTGCTGATTGCACGGCCCGAGGGCGAGAATTTCACTGTGATCGATGCATTCAGCCGTGTTGTCCGGCTGGGTGAGGGTCTGGCGATGTCGGGCAAATTGAGCGATGAGGCAATGGACCGCACGCTTGCGGCCCTGCATGTGTGCGCTGAAAAACTGCGCCGCCGCAATGTCCATTTGGCCCGTTCGGTCGCCACAGAGGCCTGCCGCCGCGCGGTCAATGGTGCGGCCTTTATCGAACATGTGCGGCAGGAAACCGGCATTGTGCTCGACATCATCAGTGCCAAGGAAGAGGCGCGACTGGCGGTGCTGGGCTGCCATATTCTGCTGGAAGACGGTGAAGGTCCGGCAATTATTTTCGACATTGGCGGCGGGTCGACCGAACTGATCCTGATCGAACCCGATGGAAAAATTCCGCGGATTCTCGATTGGCAAAGCGTCCCGTGGGGTGTTGTCTCGCTTACCGATACGGTCGGGCGCGTCGAAGGCACACGCGAAGAGCGGCTTGAGCGCTACGCCGCGATGCGCAAACTAGTGTCTGACAGTTTTGCCGCATTCGCCAAGCGGATTGCTATTCGGGCGCAAGGCGCGTGCGAAATCCGTCTGCTTGGTACCAGCGGCACGGTCACCACGCTCGCCAGCCTACATCTCGAATTGCCGCATTATGACCGGCGGCAGGTTGACGGTCTGATTGTCGCCTCGCAGGCGATGCGCGATATCAGCACGCGGCTTTCCGCCATGTCGCTGGAGGAACGCGGCACATTGCCCTGCATCGGCAATGACCGCGCCGATCTGGTTGTTGCGGGCTGCGCAATTCTTGATTCGATTCTCGATATTTGGCCCGCTGAAAAGCTCGGCGTGGCCGATCGCGGTATTCGCGAAGGCATCCTACGCAGCATGATGGCGGCGGATGTGCAGGGTGACAGGCGCATGCAGGACATAAGGAATGCAACATGAGCCGATCCGGCCGCGATCCTGATAGAAAGGTCCGCACCTCCAAAGGGCGTACGCAATCGTCAACCCAATGGCTCGAACGCCAGCTTAACGATCCCTATGTGAAACGGGCCAAGGCCGAGGGGTACCGGAGCCGGGCAGCCTATAAGTTGATCGAGCTCGACGAGAAATTCAAAATTCTCAAAGGCAGCAAGCGCGTCGTCGATCTGGGCATTGCACCGGGCGGGTGGAGCCAGGTGGTGCGCAAGGTCGCGCCCAAGGCCGCGATTGTGGGCATCGACCTGCTTGAAACCGATCCGATTGAAGGCGTAACCATTTTCCAGATGGATTTCATGGCCGATGCTGCGCCAGCCGCGCTCGAAGCTGCGCTGGACGGGCCGCCCGATCTGGTGATGTCCGATATGGCCGCCAACACCGTGGGGCATAAACAAACCGACCATTTGCGCACCATGGGTCTCGTCGAAGCCGGAGCGTGGTTCGCGGTCGAGACGCTTGATACGGGAGGAACCTTTATCGCCAAGGTGCTCGCCGGAGGCACAGACCGCGACCTGCTCGATTTGCTGAAAAAGCATTTCAAGACGGTCAAACACGCCAAGCCGCCCGCCAGCCGGAAGGGATCATCCGAATGGTATGTGATCGCGCAGGGTTTCAAAGGGCGCAGCTAAATCGCAACCAAACCACTCAAAGCAAAAGCCCCCGCACTGGCGAGGGCTTCTGTAATTTAACGCGAAGTGTTTCCCGACCTGTGAGAGGCCGCAAACCTATTCAAAATTGATTAGGCCGCAGGCTTTGCTTCAGCAGCTGGGGTTTCGGTTGCAGCGGGATCAGCCGCTTCACCTTCTGCGGGCGTCTCTGCTGCGGCGTCAGCTTCGCCTTCGGCAGCGGGTTCCTCCGCAGCCTTGGGCGCGGGGAGCGGAAGGTTGGAGCCGAGGCTGTTGAGGTAAACGATGATGTCTGCCCGGGTCTCGTTATTCTTGAGACCTGCAAAGCCCATCGCCGTACCTGGAATGAGCCCCTTGGGATTCAAAATCCATTCGTTCATCAGTTCCAGCGTCCATGTTTCGCCGCGCGCTTTCAAATCGCCGCTATAATTTGCGAAACCGGCATGGCCAGCCATTTTCTTGCCCAACGTACCCCACAGATTCGGACCGGTGCCATTGGCCCCGCCCTGCGTGAATGTGTGGCAGGTGCCACAGCGCGCGGCGGCTGCCGTTTCACCCTTAGCCACATCGCCCGCAGCCAGCAGAGTGCCGAGATCAGGACCAGCATCGACTGCACCGCCCGCATCGGCAACTTCAATCGGATAACCCATGGTTTCCGGCCGGTGTTCTTTAAACAGGTGCGAGCTGACGCTCGACAGGCCAAGAGCGATGATTCCGGCAAACAGAACCCATCCAGCGGCGGTATTAAAACGATCGTCCATGCGTAAATTGTCCGCGTTAAATAGTGTGTGCAGTGGTGCGCGTCGCTTTAGGGACGCTCGCCGCAGACTGCAATAGCTGCGATTGCACGAAATGTTACCCAAATTGCACCATTGCCCGAACGCTGCCCTGCGGTTAGGCGCAAAAGCGATGAAAAGTTTCCCCAAACCCGCGCTCGCAATGGTCGAGCAAATGCAAAGCGCCGCTTCGGTTGTGCCCGAACGCGCGATTGCCTTTCAGGGATCGCCCGGCGCCAATTCGCACCGCGCCGCAATCGAAGCGGCGGCGGATTATCTGCCGCTTCCCTGTTTCAGCTTTGCCGATGCGCTCGACACGGTCAAAAATGGCGGGGCGGGTTGTGCGATCATCCCGATTGAAAACAGCCAGAATGGCCGCGTCGCCGACATTCACTTTCTTTTGCCCGAAAGCGGATTGGCGATTGTCGGAGAATTTTTCATGCCAATTACGCACGCACTCATGGCGGTGCCACATGCGGACGGTTCGCTTGGCCCATTCGAAGTTGCTTACAGCCATCCGCAAGCCTTGGGGCAATCGCGCCATTTCTTGCGCGAACGCGGCATTGTGCCGCTGAGCCACGCCGACACCGCGGGCGCCGCAGCCTTTGTGGCCGAACGTGGCGATCCCACAATCGCGGCCATTGCCCCCAAAATGGCAGCCGAACTTTACGGATTGAAGATTGCCGAGGACAAGGTCGAAGACGCGCATGACAATATGACGCGCTTTGTCATTCTGGCGCGGGAGCCGCTCGACCCCGCCTCGCTTGATGGCGCAGCCGCAATGACAACTTTCGTATTCGAAGTAAAAAACATCCCAGCAGCCTTGTATAAAGCTTTGGGCGGTTTTGCGACCAACGGGGTCAATATGACTAAGCTGGAAAGTTACCAGAAGGGCGCCAGCTTTTCCGCCACGATGTTTTATGCCGACATTATCGGCGCTCCAGGCGATCCGGCGGTTGACCGCGCGATGGAAGAATTGGCCTTCCACTGCAAAGAGTTGCGGATTCTGGGTAGTTACCGCCAAGCGCGGCCACGCGGTTAAATATACACAATAACGGGCAACACTTTCCAGCATCCAATTGAATTCAGCGGCTTGCCCTAAACACGCTATTGCGCCAGACCCTCGGCTCTGCCACGACTTGCAATGTGACAGGTCAAGCGGTGCAAAATAACACGAATGGCAAATTAACTTCCGCGAGCGGCTATGACGCCATTCGCGGCGATACTTCCATTCAGTTTTCGCCTGCTGAAATTGACAAGCCAGCTCCGCCGTCCGGACCACCCGATTGGTTGAAGGATTTTTTCGAATTTCTGGGCAATCTGTTCCACCCGATCGGGGAATTGTTCGGCAGCAGCTGGCCAGTGGTCAAATGGGTGCTGATTGCGGGTGCTATCGCCTTGCTGATCTATCTTTTGTGGAAATTGCTCGGTCCTGCGCTCGATTTATGGCCAAAAGGCGCCGGCGAAACCGAAGATGACTGGGTACCCGAAGAAGGCGAAGCAATTGCGCTGCTCGAAGAGGCAGACCGGCTCGCAGCCAGCGGTGATTATGACGCGGCAACGCATCTTCTGCTCAAACGCAGCGTCCGCCAGATAGCCGACGCGCGCCCCGAATGGGTCGAACCCTCCAGCACTGCGCGCGAGCTTGCGTTGCTACCCGCGCTCCCGCTCGCCGCACGAACCGCTTTCGGGACAATTGCCGAACGGGTTGAACGCAGTCTGTTCGCCCTAAGGACACTGGGCGTGGAAGACTGGCAGGCGGCCCGTTCCGCATATGCCCAGTTTGCGCTGCAGCGACTGTCGGGGGACCGCGCGTGAGACCAACCGACACAGTCACCGGCACGGGCAGGAGCGCTTTCAACCCCAAAGTCGTGTTGGGCATGCTGCTGTTCGGCGCGATTACTTTTTTCGCGATGCTTTATTTCATCGGTTCAGGTCGAACCGGCGGTGATGTCAATGACGGGCAGGCGCATGGCGCGGGTAAGGGGCTGAACGGCTTTGCGGCACTTGCGGCAATGCTGGAGGAAGAGGGGCATGATGTCGCCCTGTCGCGCAGCCCGAGCGGGCTCGACAATGAAGGGCTGCTGATCCTCACTCCTCCCACCTATGCCGATGCGGAAGAGATCACCGCTATCCTCGACAAGCGCCGCTATATTGGGCCGACAATGCTCATTATGCCCAAATGGCTGGCATTCCAGTTGCCCGCCACGATTGGCGGCAAGACAGGCGAAGGCTGGGTCAAATTAACCGCCAGCATCAAACCAGAATGGGCAGATGACCTCGGCAAAACCTTCACCACTGAAATCACCAGCCACGGGGAAGAAGGCAAAGCAAAGCCATTCTGGCAGGGGCTGGGTTTTAGCGGACAATTGCCCGATTCGCGCCATTTGTCAGCTACCGACACCGGCCTTGTTCCGCTGGTAAAGGGACCACCGGGTCAAGCGTTCGCCGGCTATGTCGATGATGATGGATACTATCCGCTGCTGGCCGAAACCGCCGGAATAGACCCGGGTAACGAGGACAATCTGGACCAAGCCAAATGGCCGATAATCATCGTTATCGAGCCCGATTTGGCCAATAATTACGGTTTTGCCGCCCCCGCGCGGGCCGATCTTGCGCTGGAACTGGCAAGCATGGCGATGCAATATGACGATTTGCCGGTTACATTCGATCTAACTTTGAATGGCCTTGGCCAATCACAAAATTTACTCACCCTCGCTTTTACTCCGCCGTTTCTGGCTGCAACATTGTGCCTGATATTGGCGTTGATCGTGATTGCGTGGCGCGCCTTCCGTCGTTTCGGTCCGCCAGTGGCGGAAGGCCGCTCGATTGCATTCGGCAAGGCAATTCTGATCAAGAACAGTGCGGGGTTTATCCAGCGGAGCAAACGGCTGCATCTGTTGTCCGGCCCCTATGCGGAAATAATGCGCGCTCGGTTGGGCAAGGCGCTGGCGCTGCGCCATACCGATGACGAAGCAATTGATGCCGCGCTTAGCCGCCGCCTGCCTAACGCACCCAGTTTTGCCCAGCTTGCCGCCAATCTGCGCCAGGCCAAATCCCGACACGACATATTGCGCGCCGCTGCCGCGCTCAAATCCATCGAAAGGATGTTGACCAAATGACCGACACCCCAACTGCCCCGCCCGCCAACGCCATGACGCTTGGCGATGTTCGCAGCCTCGCCAATGCCATCCGCGCCGAAGTGGCCAAGGCGGTGGTTGGGCAGGACACAACAATTGATCATCTGCTGATCGCGCTGATGAGCCAGGGCCACGTCCTGCTTGAAGGACCGCCGGGAACGGCCAAGACGTTTCTCGCGCGCTGCTTCAGCGCCGCGCTGGGTCTCGAATACGGGCGCATCCAATTCACCCCCGACCTGTTGCCGGGCGATATTTTGGGGTCCAACCTGTTCAATTTCCAGACCAGCAGCTTCACCCTCACGCGCGGACCGATCTTTTGCGAATTGCTGCTCGCCGACGAAATCAACCGCACACCGCCCAAAACACAGGCCGCATTGCTGGAGGCGATGCAAGAACGGCGAGTTACGCTCGACGGGGAAACGCACAAATTGGCCGATCGTTTTATGGTGGTTGCGACACAAAACCCGATTGAAAACCAAGGTGTCTATCCCCTGCCTGAAGCGCAACTGGACCGGTTCCTGTTCAAACTGCTGGTCGATTATCCGAGCGCCGAAGAAGAAGTCGCGATCGTCAAACGCTTCGGCGACAGGCAAGGCCCGCAAACCCCCGATGGCTTTGGCATTGCACCCGCAACCAATGCGGCGCAGCTGGGTGACGCGAGCGCTGCTTTGAGCACGGTTACGGTGGCCGCAGAAATCACCGACTATATTGTCCGGCTGATCCGCGCCACGCGTGAAAACGGCGATTTGTCGAGCGGAGCCAGCCCGCGTGCGGCAGTGCTGCTGGCCAATGCAGCGCGCGCGCGCGCTGCACTCGAAGGGCGCGATTATGTCATTCCCGATGATGTCAAAGCGTTGTCGGTGGCGGTATTGCGGCACCGGCTGATCCTGAGTCCGGCGGCCGAAATCGAGGGCCGTGAAATCGAAACGCTGGTCAGCGAGCTGGTCGAAAGCACCGAGGCCCCCCGCTAAGCGGCGAAAATGCGCTTTCCGATCATCCCCACGGCCCGCGCGGCTTGGCTTATCGCCCTTGCCGCACCGGTCGCAATTGTGATCGCGGCAACCGCGCCCGATGCGTGGATTGTTGTGCCTGCCGCAGCGGCGGCATTGCTGGTACTGGTGATTTTGGACGGTGTGCTGGCGGGCCGCCTGGTCGACTGGAGGCTGCACACCAACACCGATTGCGAAGTGGGCGAGCCGCTGGCCATTGCGGTGATTGCCGAATTTGCCAGTCGCGCTTCGGGCGCAGCGCCCGAAGCCGCGATCGAGCTTGATCCGCGTCTGCAAGATCAAGGGCGGCTGGTGTTGACGCTTACGCGGGAACACCAAACGGATAGCTGGCGTGGCAACGTAAATGCTTTGCCAACACGGCGCGGCACCGCTGCGATCTCTCGTATCTGGCTGCAATGGGCCGGACCGCTGGGTCTGGGCGCACGCCAGCAACGGCACGAATTGGAACGGGAAGTCCGCATCTGGCCTGACCTTTCCCCGATCCGGTCACCCGAATTGCAGAACTATTTGCGCGATTCGCAATTCGGCCTGATCGCCCGCCGAATCCGTGGTGAAGGCACCCAGTTCGAAGCGTTGAGCGAATATGAAGCGGGAATGGACCGCCGCCGGATCGACTGGAAGGCAAGTGCGCGCCACACCAAGCTCTATGCCCGCGAGAACGAAAGCGAGCGCAACAATCAAATCATCTTCGCCTTCGATTGCGGGCAGGCAATGTGCGAACCGGTTGAGGGCTTGCCGAGGATAGACCGCGCCGTCACCGCCGCGCTGACCGCTTCCTATGTCGCGCTGAAAGGCGGCGACCGCGTGTCGCTGTTTGGTTTTGCCCGCAAGCCCGAGGTGATGACGCCGTTTATCGGCGACACCAGAGCGTTCCACCGATTGCAATCGGCTGCCGCAGCTCTGGATTATCACGCCGAAGAGCCCAACTTCACGCTGGCGCTGGCGACACTCACCGCGCGGCTTCAGCGCCGATCCCTGATTGTGCTGTTCACCGATTTTACCGATGCCACCGGCGCGGAAATGATGATCGAAAGCGTTGGCCGTCTGGTCAACAAACATGTCGTGCTGTTTGTGACGATGGAGGATGCGGAACTTGCGGGTATGGCATCTGCCAATCCTGATACGCTTGATGCGCTTGCTGTCTCGGTCACTGCAGATACGCTGGCGCGCCAGCGTCAGATCGTGCTGGAGCGGCTGCGCCAGATGGGGGTCGACATAATCGAAGCGCCGTGGGACCAGATCGGCTACCGCTTGATCGATTCCTATCTCAACATCAAACGCAGCGGAGCCATCGGATGAGGGCACCAAGTTTTTCCGGAATGGGCCGTTCGGCGGCAATCGAGGCGACCTCCGATATCGAAGCCGCAGCGCTGCGTTCGGACCGCTTCCGGCTTGAACGCGAAGGCGAATGGCAACGGCTCGAGGATATCCTAAAAGAGCTGGAAAAAGGCCGGTTGCGCAAGTTATCCGATGAAGATGTGCTCGCACTGCCAGCGCTCTACCGGATGGCGGCATCAAGCCTCGCGGTGGCGCGCGACACATCGCTGGATGCAGCGACGCTCGGTTATCTCGAATCGCTCGTCCAGCGTGCATGGTTCCAAGTCTATGGCCCGCGCATGGGCCTGATCGCATGGCTACGCAAATTCCTCGGCGGCAATCTCAGCCGCTCGATTCAGGAAATCTGGCTCGATATCTGTGTGGCTTTCTTCGTGATGGTCGCGGGAACAATAACCGGATGGCTGCTGGTCGCGCGCGATGTCGAATGGTATTACGCACTGGTCCCGACCCAATTCGCCGATGCCCGCGTGCCGGGGGCCAGCCGCGAAGTTTTGCTCGACACGCTCAAAGTCGAACAAGACGCGCAGGGCATGTCCGCCTTCGCCGCGCAATTGTTTTCAAATAATGCGGGTGTATCGATCATGGCTTTCGCGCTGGGATTTGCCTTTGGCATTCCGTCGCTGATGCTGCTGGTGCACAATATGGCAGTGCTTGGCGCGATGCTGTGGCTCTATTCCAGCCAGGATCTGACATGGGAATTTGCTGCTTGGCTGAGTGTGCATGGTACGACCGAATTGTTTGCCATATTGCTGGCGGGCGCAGCAGGTATGCATATCGGGCGCAAGATGGCATTTCCGGGCCAGAAATCGATCTTGGCGTCGGCTGCCGAGGGAGGGCAGCGGGCGGCGCAAGTGATGATCGGGGTGATCCTGATGTTGATCTTTGCGGCCCTGCTCGAAGCATTCCCGCGCCAACTCGCCGGTACGGAAGCACGCGCGATTATCGGGGTCTTCATGCTGCTCTTTTGGCTCGCCTATTTCTTCGGATTTGGCCGTAAAGCAAGGGGCGTGCACGAATGAGTCAAGCCGCAATGCCTTCGCAGCTGCGCGACCGCCGGTCCAAACGGCAGCGCACATTGGTTACACCCGAAGGCGTCGCCTTGCCGCTGACAATTGCCTCACGCGGATCGCGCGCGGGGGCATTGATGCTCGACTTCATGATACTGATGGTGAGCACAATCGCACTCACACTGGTGCTTGTCTATATCGGCAGCGGCACTTTGGCCGAAAGCGAGATGGACAAAATTTCCGGCGCGACAGAGTTCCTGTTCGTACTCTGGTCGCTAATGTGGTTCATCGCGTGGAATGGCTATTTCATGTTTTTCGAGATGGGTCCGCGCGGCGCAACGCCGGGCAAGCGGATCGTGGGAGTCCGCGTTGCTTCGCGCGATGGCGGGCGGCTGACACCCGAAGCCGTCGTCGCACGCAATTTGCTGCGCGATATCGAGCTGTTTCTGCCACTGGTGATGCTGCTGTCCGCACCGCTGGGCACGGGCGGCGCTGCCGGATGGGCCGCAACCTTGTGGTTTCTGGTGTTCATGCTGTTCCCCTTCTTCAACAAGGATTCGATGCGCGCGGGTGATCTGATTGCCGGGACATGGGTGCTCGAAGCGCCCAAGCAGAAACTCGCCACCACGCTATCCAGCGAAGGAGCAGTGATGGCGGGAACCAGCAATCTGACCGGCGCGCAATACCGGTTTGGTGACGAAGAATTGACCGTCTACGGCGAATATGAATTGCAAACGCTGGAGCGCGTTCTGCGCGATGGACGCGAGCAGGCAATCGAGGCTGTGGCGGCGACAATCTGCGCCAAGATCGGTTGGAATCCGGGCGCGGGAGACGAACGTGCCTTTCTCGAATCCTTCTATGGTCAACTCCGCGCCAAGCTTGAAGGCGACATGCGTTTCGGCAAGCGTAAATTAGACAAATATTCGTGACGCGCGCGTTCGATATCATCGAGGATGATTTGTCGGGGCCCGAGATTTCGGCCTTGCTCCGGCAGCACCTCGAAGAAATGCACCGATGGTCGCCCGCTTGCAAGGTGCACGCGATGCCGATTGAAAGGCTGCGCGAACCCGATGTCACTTTCTATTCTGCATGGTCGGATGGAAAGCTGGCGGCGTGCGGCGCGATCAAGGATCTGGGCGGCGACAAGGGTGAGCTAAAATCGATGCGCGCCGCCAATTCTTTTCGCGGTCAGGGCGCTGGAGAAGCAATCCTGCTACATCTAATGGAAATTGCACGGCAGCGCGGCTACCATTGGTTGGGCCTCGAAACTGGGCGCCCCGATCCGTTTCTTCCCGCGCAATCGCTCTACCGCAAACACGGGTTTGCCGAATGCGCGAATTTCGCCGATTATGTCGCTGACGAATTCAGCCTGTGTATGGGACAAAGCCTATGAAAATGACCCGGCGAACGGTTCTGGCAGGCGCATCTGCGGCCTTCACCGCTGCCTGTGTTCCCATTGATACCAGCACGCCGGGGCGCTCGACCGCCCAGTTGAGGCTAATCGAAGTGGCCAGCGGCGGGATCTTGGGTGCGGCCATTCTCGACACGGGCAGCGGTGCGATCATGGGTAACCGGCTCGACGAGCGTTTCGCGCATTGTTCATCGTTCAAGCTCTCGCTTGCCGCGCTGGCGATGCAGCGCAGTGCCAATGGCCGCGATGCAATGGATACGCCGCTTGCGATTACGGCAGAAGACATCACCTCCTATTCTCCGGTAACGCAGGAACGCGTCGGCCAGATGATGACCATCGCCGAGCTAGCAAGGGTGTCGCTCAGCCAGAGTGACAATGCCGCCGCGAATATACTGCTGCGCCACTTCGGTGGGCCGGAGATCCTTACCGCATTTTGGCGCTCAATCGGCGACGAGGTCAGCCGACTGGACCGATACGAGACCGAGCTCAATTATGTCCCGCCGGGCGAACTGCGCGACACAACCACCCCGCGCGCAATGGTGCATACGGTGCAGACACTGCTCTATGGCAGCGCGCTTCCGTCAGCCATGCAACAGACGCTGCGCGAATGGATGGTTGAGACGAGTACCGGCCACAAGCGGATACGCGCAGGTCTGCCGCGCAGTTGGAGAGCGGGCGACAAGACCGGCACCGCCTTTGCCCCAGGAATGGGCAGCGTATACGTCGATCTCGCCTTTGCCGAGCCACCGCAAGCCGCGCCGTTGATCATTACTGCCTATCTGCGATTGAAGGAAGTGCACACGCGGGTTGAACCCGCAACTGAGGCAGTTCTTGCTTCGGTCGGTACGCTTGCCGCGCGGTCGGTCAAACCGGAGTAAGTCCGATTATTCGCCCGCGAAGATTGCCACTTCATTCAGGCCATTGCTGTCAGCACGGCCGCGGTACATTCCTTCAGTATTGAAGCTAAAAATCGCGTGACCTTCTGGCGTGACCAAAATCACGCCGCCATCGCCGCCAAGCCCAGCGACTTCATCCATGACCGCGTCGGTTTCTTCGCTGGTTTGCTCTGCGGTCAGACCAAACTCGCTACCGTGCACCATATAGACCGGATTGCCGTCTGCGTCGCGCGGTACCTCGGCCTGCGCTTTTTCGATTTCCCTATCGAAACGGTAACGTAGCCGCGCGCAAATCTCATGCGCCACGCCAACGCGGATGAAATACTCCCCCGCGCCGGTGGCCGAGACAGCACAAGACCGATTATCGGCATAGGTCCCCGCCCCGATAATCGGCGCGTCGCCGATCCGACCCCAGCGTTTTCCGGTCAGTCCGCCGGTTGAAGTGCCTGCTGCAAGATTACCGAACTGGTCCATCGCAACCGCGCCAACCGTGCCGAATTTATGATCGACATCGATCGCAGTGAGTTTCTCTGCCTTCATCCGCTCCAACGCATCTTTCCGCGGCTGGGTGGCAAAATATTCCGGCCCCTCCATTTCAAGCCCGGCGTCGGTTGCAAATTCTTCCGCCCCAGCTCCGCTCAAAAACACATGACGGCCATCGCGCATCACTGCCTCTGCCAGCAGGATCGGGTTCTTGACCGATTTGACGCCGGTAATCGCACCGGCCTTGCGGTTTTCGCCATCCATAATGGCCGCATCAAGCTCGTTTTCGCCATTCCAAGTGAACACCGCCCCGCGTCCGGCATTGAATTTGGGATCATTCTCCATCGGAATAATGGCCGCCGTGACGGCGTCCATCGCGGTGCCGCCATTGCGCAATACTTCCGCGCCAGCATCCAGCGCGCCTTGCAATGCGGCTTTATACGCCGCCTGCTGCTCCGCCGTCATCTTGTCGCGGTCCATTGTCCCTGCCCCGCCATGGATAGCGATGGTCCATTCGGGTGGCTCGGCATCCTCCTGGGCAGCGAGAGGAGCGGCAAAAACCGATGAGAGGGCAAGGGCCGCAAAACTCGCGACAAGAGAAAATATACGCATGCAGGGAGATTAGCATTATTCCTGTCTGCTGCCAGCAGTCTTTTCTTCAAATGGGTAGCTTTAGGCCCTAGACCAGCGGCACCATGATCCTGCGCCCCGCTTCACTCGACGACATCCCAGCATTGGCCAAACTTGGCCGAGAGAGTTTCGTCGCGACATTCGAACATCTCTACAAACCTGCCGATCTCTCGGCGTTTCTGGAGCAAGTCTATTCTATCGAAGGCGTAACGGGCGACTTCAACAATTCCAATTTCCTTTACCGTCTGGCGGAGGATGAAACCGGCCTAATCGGCTATTGCAAAATTGCGCTGGAAAGCGGCTATGCCGAACACTCGGATGCCGAGCAGCCAATGGGTTTGTACCAGCTATACACCGCCCCCGGCCGAACCGGCGAGGGCATCGGCGCAGCATTGACCGAATGGGCTTTGACCGAGGCAGACGCGCGCGCGGCCGATGCGGTGCAGCTATCGGTCTATAGCGAGAATTTCGGCGCGCAGCGGTTCTACCAGCGCTATGGCTTCGCCAAGATCGCCGACATCGGTTTCTGGGTCGGTGAGCAGCGCGACGCGGAGTTTCTATATGAACTAAAATTAGATCGGGAGAGAAAGTGATGGGCAGTTTCGGAGCAACTAGCACCGCAGATGAAGTACTTGAGGGCAAGGATCTGACCGGCAAATTGGTGTTCATCACAGGCGGTGCCTCCGGTCTGGGGCAGGAAACCGCCCGCGCCATGGCTGCCAAGGGCGCGCATGTGGTAATTGCCGCACGCGATCAGGCAAAGCTCGATGAAGCTGCCATAGCAATCAAGGAAGGCAGCGGTAGCGAATTGGTCGAGACGATCCAATGCGATCTGGCCTCGCTCGAAAGCGTACGCACCTGCGCCAAAGAAGCGCAAAGCCGGTTCGAGCGGATAGATCTGCTAATCAACAATGCGGGCGTAATGGCGTGCCCATTGGGCAAGACGGCCGGCGGGTTCGAGATGCAGTTCGGCACCAACCATGTGGGCCATTTTCTACTGACCAATCTGCTGATGCCATTGGTCAAACAGGGCTCCAATCCGCGCATTGTCAATCTGTCGAGCCGTGGACATTTCTTTGACCAAGTGCATTTTGACGATCCGAACTACAGCCAACGCGTCTATGAAAAATGGGCGGCCTATGGGCAATCCAAGACAGCCAATGTCCAGTTTTCTGTCGGCCTGGAAAAGCGTCTCGCCCCGCTTGGCATCCATGCCTATGCAGTGCATCCAGGCGGAATCATGACCAATCTGGGGCGTCATATGACGCAGGAAGATATCGAATGGATGATGGCCCGGATCAAGGAAAATGCCGGTGACGGACCGGGAATGAAAACCATCCCTCAAGGCGCAGCGACCACCTGTTTTGCAGCGACTTCAGACACTCTGGAGGGAGACGGCGGTGTCTATTTGGAAGATTGCCACGTGGCAGCGATCGACAATCAAAGCCCAACCGAGGGCGTGCGTTCCTATGCTCTAGACCCGCAAAATGCGGAGAAATTGTGGGCACTGTCGGAGAAATTGGTGGGCGAAAGCTTCGCCTATTGATCGCCCGTCTAGCGTGGGCGCCTAGCCGTTTTCGAGGAAATCCTTCACCAGCGCGAGAGTGTCCTTCGCCTCGCGGGTGAAGGTCAGCGCCATATAGACATGCGGTGCGCCTTCATATTCGTAGAGCTTGACCGGCACGCCCGCCGCGCGCGCTTTGATGGTGAAAGTCCGGCTGTCGATCACGAAAACATCGTGGCGTCCCTGAAAAATCGCAATTGGCGGCAAGCCCGATAGATCGGCATAGAGCGGGCTGGCGTGCGGGTGATCTGTGCCGCGATCCCTGGCCCACCACTCGCCGAGCAAACGGATGGAATCCACCTCTAGCAACACGTCCTTGGGTTCGATCGCGCGCGCGGCTTCATCCTTGAGCGCCATATCGAGCCACGGAGCAAATGGGATCAGCCGGGCAGGAAGCGATTTTCCCGCATCGCGCCGCTGGATCGCCAACGACAACGCCAGATTGCCGCCCGCGCTATCGCCAGAAAGCGCAACATGGTCATCGCCCCATTCGGCAGCGATTATCTCATATACAGCG
>JBATLU010000030.1:0-1725 GCA_049289475.1 Pontixanthobacter sp.
CTCTCAAATATGGTGAGCCAGGATCTCCCGTCACCGTGGTGCTAGACCGCACACCAGCGGGTGAAGCGCGGCTGAAAGTCGCCGATAGAGGCGACGGAATCGATCCCGATCAAATTCCGCACCTGACCCGCCGCTTCTACCGCACTGATCCAGGCCGCAGCCGCGCATCGGGAGGAACCGGCCTTGGTTTGGCAATTGTGAAACATATTGTTGAACGCCACCGCGGACGCCTCGACATATCGAGCGAGCGCGGCCATGGAACATCTATCGTTGTTCGATTCCCGGCTTTGGAAAGTGGCCCCAGCTAATTGTCATGTTATTGTCATATTTCTACAGCAACGCGAATATTAACCCACTACCGATTCTCTCGCCCACCGCAGCGAACAGCCCGAATGACAGTGCAGTACCCCGCCCAATGGCGCAGCTTGCCCGTTTAAATTAGGACCACGTCAAAGCGATGTCGCCAGCAATTCTTCTGTTACTTGCAATCGGCTTGGGGGTGGTCGGTTGGATTGCCGCGCGCGGCCGCGCCTGGGCTTTCAAGCGCGCCGCTGGAAAGACCAGACTGGCCGCCCTGCCCGTCTATCACGCCTGGTATGTCGCGCTCTGGATCGTTGTTCCGGTGGTATTGTTTATCACCCTGTGGGCGACGGCTTCGCCCCATCTTATCAGCCAGTCAGTAATCTCCTCCTCCGCAGCGTCAGACCTTGTCGCAAGCGGTTTTCAGCGTGATACCCTGCTCCGAGAGGCGCAGGCGGTTGCCACTGGCGCAATGCCGAATGTGTTCAACAAGGATGCAGAAGTCCTGATCGAGCCATTCCGCGAGGCGATTTCGCGCAACAATTTGATTGGTTTGATCGGCACGCTGATTATCGGGTTTATGGGCGGAGCGTTTTCGTTCCTGAAGCTCAAGCCCGATTTCACCGCCAGAACGCGCGTGGAAAAAGCGGTGATGGCGCTGCTGCTGATTGCTTCGCTGGTCGCAATCCTGACGACTTTGGGTATCGTTGTCAGCCTGGTGTTTGAAACCATCCGGTTTTTCGGAATGGTCAACCCGCTCGACTTCCTGTTCGGAACGCATTGGGGACCCGACCCGATGAGCAATCCGGCCACGCCCGATCCGTCAAAATATGGCGCAATCCCGCTATTCTGGGGCACAATCTACATCGGCGCGATTATCGCCATGATTGTCGCGATCCCGCTGGGATTGATGAGCGCGATATATCTCACCCAATATGCCGATCCCAGAATGCGCAAATGGCTAAAGCCTGCACTGGAGATTCTCGCGGGCGTACCGACGGTGGTTTACGGCTATTTCGCTGCGTTGACCGTTGCGCCATTCATCCGCGATGTCGCGCTTTCGATTGGCCTCACCAGCGCATCAAGCGAAAGCGCATTGGCCGCCGGTCTGGTGATGGGCGTGATGATTATTCCGTTTGTGTCGTCAATGGCAGATGATTCGATTGCTGCAGTGCCTCAGGCCATGCGCGACGGCAGTCTGGCGATGGGAGCAACCACCTCCGAAACAATCAAGCGCGTGCTCGTGCCCGCAGCCCTTCCCGGCATCGTTGCGGGCATCATGCTGGCGATTAGCCGCGCAATCGGGGAAACCATGATTGTGGTCATGGCAGCCGGTGCGGCGGCCAATTTGTCCGCCAATCCGCTGGAAGCAATGACCACTTTCACCTTCCAGATCGTCCAGATGCTGACCGGCGAAGGTAGTTT
>JBATLU010000031.1:0-4253 GCA_049289475.1 Pontixanthobacter sp.
AGGATGCCATAAGCAATGCTGGCAAAGCGTGACTGTGCGGCAAACCACATCGCGCGCATGAAGGCGAACAGCGCGGCAACTCCGGCGATGAGCGGGAAGATGCGCCAACCGGTCGGCGTGTCTCCGAACAGTGCGATGCCCAGTGCCAATATCTCTTTACCGAGCGGGGGATGTTCACGATTAAGCCAGTCGCTGCCATCGAGCAGGGCGCGTGCGGCCGGTAGATAGTGCACTTCATCAAAATAGGGCGCAGACGGTATAGTCAGCCTAATCAGGCATAGCGCGAGAAAGCCTGCGCAAATGGCAAAATTCCAGCCAATCGGATCGATTTCATGTTCGGAATTTTGCGGCATTGACACCTGATTACTGGCCGCGCGGAATTGCCGCAAGCGACTTAATCTATGTCGTATTTTTCCAATAAATATACCGCGCCAATGCCATATTTATGGTAGGTGCCAACACATAGAAAAAATGGGTGGGAGAGTTTTTCGCGGATTCCCGCAGCCTCGGGTCGCAACTGAGGACGATTTCAATGCTTAAGTCTATGTTATGCCGGATCAAAGGCCACAACGTCAATCGCCACCGCGTGTGGCACGACGGGATGAATTACCGGACTCATTGCGAAACGTGCAAGAAACCACTGATTCGCGAGCGCGCCGGCTGGCGGCTTTTTGATCCAGTGCAAGATGACAGCAGCAACCGGTTGCCTCATCCGAATAGCGACAAGGCTGCCTAGAAATTCCCAAATCTAGGTCTTTTTTAAACCATCAGCTGCGTTTACCTGCGACATCGCTGCGCGCTCAAGCCAGAACAGGCGCCCGACCATCGCCAGCAGGCCGATACTCGCGGTCGATGCCACAAACAGAGCCCACAACGGAACATTCATTTTCACCTTCCGCGCGCGCGGTAGAATGAACAGCAGCGCGATTGTGACCGAGATCAACAGGTCAAACCAAACCTGCACGCCCCATAGGTTGCTGGTGTGGTTGATGATGACTGGCAGCACACCCTCGGCCCAAATCGTCACTGCCGTAAATGCGCCAAAACCTGCTGCAAGCGAAGCCGCCACGGTTACACTTTCGGCAGGCCTCTTGTTGGTCGCGAGATAGATAACCAGCGGGATTATGATAAGCGCTCCAGCCAAGGCGAGAATCTCGTAAGCAGAAAGAGACATAGAATACATAGCGTGGTTCCGATAAAATGTAGCAGTTGCTACACTTGTAGCCTCATGTAGCGAGCGCTACAAGGGGCAAATGGTCAAACCCCGCCTTTCCCGCGAAACATTGTTGCCGCTACTCGCTGGCCACGTGCTCGAACACGGGCTGAGCGATGCCAGTCTGCGCCCGATGGCCAAGGCGGCCGGCACTAGCGACCGGATGCTTCTCTACCATTTTGGCTCGAAGGATCGATTGGTCGAGGCATTGCTCGTATTTTTGGCGAATAATTATGCAAACAACCTCGAAACTGCATTCGCTGGACCGCCCCCGAAGAGCCGCTCAGAATGTGCGAAACGTATTTTGGACGCATCTAACTCGCCCGAAATGGCGCCTTTTTTAAGCCTGTGGTGGCAGATCGTTGCAGGTGCCGCGCGCGGCGATGCGGCCTATCTTGTCAGCGCTCAGGCGATCATGGCCACGCTGCTCTCATGGCTCGAACGGCAAATGCCGCCCGGCGACCTGGACCCGCGAGGCGGCGCGCGCTATCTCCTCACCCTGATCGAAGGTGCCCAGATGCTGCGTGCTATCGGGAGCGGTGATATTGCCGAGGCCGGTTTCGCAGTGTTTGCCGCAGAAGCCGATTGAGCGCGCTCACTTCACTCCGGGAAAACTGTCGACGAATTGGACCTTAATGTCCGGACTGCTGGTGACATACTGGATTTTGAAATCGGGAAAGCTGTCGACAAACTGCCATTTCCCACATTCTGACGGGAAGCTTGTGACCTTTTGCACCTTTATGTCGGGGAAGCTGGTTACGACTTGAACCTTGATATCGGGGAAACTGGTCACGACTTGGACCTTGCCCTTCAACTCTTTGCCTTTGACGCTGCAGCCGGACAGATTGCCCGCTGATGCCGATGTCATCAATCCAGCGGTGACCAATGCGGTCAGGCTGAGTTTCACAATTCTGGCGCTCTTGATCTGCATAGCTGCTCTCCTAATCCAGCGCGCTGTTCATATAGGCGCGGAAATTGTCATATGGGCGCAGTGCTGCAGGCCTGACTATGCCCCATTTATGGCGGCACGGGCGATAGGGAAAAGCGGGAATTGGCACCGTAGCACATTCGGTGTCTTGCCGTTGCGTTGGCTGCGCCCTAAGCGTCTGCCACTATGAAAAAGACCACCGGAATGGACCGCAGCGTCACGCAAAAATGGCGCCCCGCAACGCAAGCCGTGCGCGGCGGCACTTGGCGCAGCGAACATGGTGAGACGAGCGAGGCGTTGTTCCTCACCTCGGGTTACACATATGACGACGCGGCGACCGTCGCGGCGCGCTTTGCCGGTGAAGAACAGGGTATGACCTATTCACGCCTGCAAAACCCGACCGTGGCGATGCTGGAGGAACGTATTGCGCTGATGGAAGGCGCAGAGGCGTGCCGCGCACAAGCAACCGGAATGGCGGCAATGACCACCGCGCTTCTGTGCCAGCTTTCGGCAGGCGACCACTGCGTTGCCGCGCGCGCAGCGTTCGGTTCGTGCCGTTGGTTGGTCGACAATTTGTTACCGCGCTTCGGGATCGAAACCACCGTGGTCGATAGTGCGGATAATGCTGCGTGGGAGGCTGCGATCCGTCCCAACACCAAAGTGTTTTTCTTCGAAAGCCCGGCCAATCCCACGCTCGATATTGTCGATATGGAATTCGTCTGCGGACTGGCAAAGGCGCACGGGATTACCACTGTGGTCGACAATGCATTTTGCAGCCCAGCCTTGCAGCGTCCGATGGAATTCGGCGCCGATGTCGTGGCTTATTCCGCGACAAAGCTCATGGACGGGCAGGGCCGCGTGCTTGCCGGTGCCGTGTGCGGGAGCGAGGAATTCATCAATGATCTGTTGCTGCCATTCCAACGCAACACCGGGCCAAACCTCGCGCCGTTCAATGCGTGGGTGGTGCTCAAGGGCCTAGAAACCCTCTCACTGCGCGCGCACAAGCAGAGCGAGAATGCGCTGAAGCTGGGCAATTTCATGCAAGACCGCGTACCGACCATGCTCCACCCCGGACTGCCCAGCCATCCGCGCTACGATCTCGCGCAAAAACAGATGGATGCCTGCGGCCCGATCTTCAGCTTTGTGGTTGAAGGCCGGACACAGGCGCATGCCATTCTCGACGCGTTGCAGTTGATCGATATCAGCAACAACATCGGCGATAGCCGCAGCCTGATGTGCCATCCGGCCAGCAGCACACACGCGGGCTTGTCCGACGAAGTGCGGCAGGAAATGGGCGTGTTTGAGGGGATGCTGCGGATCAATGTCGGTCTGGAAGACCCGCAGGATCTGATTGACGATATGGACCGCGCATTGGCGGCGGCTGGGCTGTAACCGCTAGCCGTTTTTCATATTTTCCAAGCCTCTGATCTGGCCCGGCTTGGTGCTGGGTTGACTGGCGTTGGTTTTGACTTTTTCGGCCTTGGGTTTGCGGGTTTCGCGGCTCGATTTCTTTTGTGACTTCGCCATTCTTGGCTCCATTGCTGGCGGACCGAACATGATGGGCTGTCAAAACTGCCCCAGCATAGTCGCCGCAACTTATGTAAGACACCGCCGGACAGTATGCGGGGCATTCCCAAAATCGGGCCCGCGTCGGCTTGGGGCAACAGTGGGCGCGGACCTGATCAATAGCAAGCGATGACATCATTATAGCGAAAGTCAGTTGCATGAAGCAACTTATAGCGGTAACCATCGGACAAACTTGGCGGGAGCATGACGATGAAAGAGAAACGCACCGCGCTAATCGTCGGGGCGGGCGACGGGCTCGGCTCCAGCATCGCGCAGGCCTTTGCGCGCGAAGGGCTGGAGGTGTGCTTCACCCGCCGCGCGCGCAATCAGGAAAAGCTGGACGAACTCGTTGCCGCGATTGCTGCCGATGGCGGCACTGCGCATGGTTTTGGCGTCGATGCACGTGAGGAAGAGGATATGATATCGCTGTTCGATCAGATCGAGAGCGATATCGGCCCGCTGGAGGTGGTGGTGTTTAACATCGGCGCGAATGTGCCCTTCGGCATTACCGAGACCACCAGCCGCGTGTATCGCAAAGTATGGGAG
>JBATLU010000032.1:0-3474 GCA_049289475.1 Pontixanthobacter sp.
TGCATGAACTTGCGTTCATCGAGTGCCTCAATGTCGTAATTTGGCGCATTCGCCATTCGCTTGTCGAACTCGGCCATCTTCTTTTGGGCTTTATATTTAGCCTTCGCGCGTCCGAACCAATAATCAGCAGTGCTCTGCGCAGCGGGGAGCTGAATGGCCGGGTTCAAAGTGGCAATCCAACTTGGATCCCAAATGCCAGAGCCTATTTTGTAGTGATCCGGGTTCAGGCTTTTTGCCCAAGTGTTCCAGTAAAAAGCGCAATCAAGCATCCCGTCTGGCGACGTGGGAGCAATGCCGGAGGCAGCAGCCTCTTCATAGGTCATGGCGGAGACGGGTAGCGGTGCAAGCACCAAAGCAGCAAGCAAGGCCGGAAAAACGGTGATGCGCATTAAAGACGCTCCTATACTGAACCGATGCCTCTTTGTAGCCAGAACCAAGCGCGTATCAAGTTACAAACACTGTAACAATTTGATCTTTAGGGCTGAAAACAGGAGTTCGAGACTTGAGGTGTTTTCCGCAAATCGGGTCCGAAAACCTGTGGAAGCCGCGCTTCACTTTTAGCCGCGCGTTCCGCATATTCGCGCGATGTCCTTTGCCCCCTTTGTCCCGCTGCGCGTTATGTCGTCTTACTCGATGCTCGAGGCGGCGATTGATCCCAAGGCGATTGCGAAGCTGGCGAAGGAGCGCGGCTTTCCCGCCATCGCGATTTGTGACCGCAACGGGCTGTATGGCGCGGTGATGTTTGCCAATGCGTGTCTGGCAGAAGGTATCCAGCCGATCATCGGCACGCTGCTGGGCGTGGCGCGTGACAAGGAGGGCAAGCAGGTCGATTATCTGCCGCTCTATGCGCAGGATGATACCGGCTATGACAATCTATGCCATCTGGTCAGTAAGGCGCATCTCGACCGTCCGCTGGAATATGAACCGCATGTGCGGCTGCGCGATATCGAGGGGCATAGCGACGGGCTGATCGCGCTGACCGGCGCTGCCGAGGGCGCATTGTCGCGGCTGCTGGGTGAAGGACAGCAGGATCACGGCGAGGCTCTGCTCGACCGGTTGCAGGGGCTGTTCCCGGGCAGGCTCTATATCGAACTCGCCCGCCGCAACAATGTGGTGCAGGACGCAGCGGAAGAGGCGCTGATTGATCTTGCGTATGAACGCGATCTGCCTTTGGTCGCGACCAATCCGGCCTTCTATGCCGAGCCGCATGTCTTCTCCGCGCATGATGCGATGCTGTGTATCGCGGCTTCGTCGCAAATCGACGCGGAGGAGCGCCCGCGGTCCAACCGCGAGGCCTATGTCAAATCCGCGCCGATGATGGAGGAGCTGTTTGCCGATCTGCCCGAAGCGACCGCCAACACTCTGACGATTGCCCGGCGTTGCGCCTTTGCGCCGCCTTATCGCGATCCGATCCTGCCCAGCCTTGCGGGCGATCTGGAAGGCGAAGCGACCAAGCTGGCCGAAGATGCCCGTGCGGGTCTCGATATGCGGCTTGCGCCCTATGGCGAGATGTCGGCGGAAGAGCGCAAAGTCTATGATGACCGGCTGGCCTTCGAGATCGATGTGATCGTCAAGATGGGCTTTCCCGGATACTTCCTGATCGTTGCCGATTTCATCAAATGGGCGAAGGACAACGGGATTCCGGTGGGTCCGGGGCGCGGTTCTGGTGCGGGTTCGCTGGTCGCATGGGTGCTGACCATTACCGATCTCGATCCGCTCAAGCTGGGGCTGCTGTTCGAACGGTTTCTCAACCCCGAACGTGTGTCCATGCCCGATTTCGATATCGATTTCTGCGAAACGCGGCGCGGCGAAGTGATCCGCTATGTCCAGCAGAAATACGGCCACGATCACGTCGCGCAGATTATCACTTTCGGTAAGCTGAAAGCGCGCGCGGTGCTGCGCGATTGCGGGCGGATTTTGCAAATGAGCTATGGTCAGGTGGACCGGCTGTGCAAGATGGTGCCCAACCACCCGACCGACCCGTGGACATTGCCGCGCACGCTCAACGGAGCAGCGGATTTCAAGCGCGAATATGACAATGACAAGGAGGTTAAGCGCCTCGTCGATCTGGCGATGCAGTTGGAGGGGTTCCCGCGCAACAGCTCCACCCATGCCGCCGGTGTGGTGATCGGCGACCGGCCGTTGGCACAATTGGTGCCGCTCTACCGAGATCCACGCTCGGACATGCCGGTGACGCAATATGACATGAAGAATGTCGAGAGTTCGGGCTTGGTCAAATTCGACTTTCTCGGTCTCAAGACTCTGTCGGTGCTGCGCAAGGCGACCGATCTGCTCGAAAAACGCGGTATCTCGCTCGATCTTAGCACGCTTAAATGGGACGATCCGGCGGTTTATGATCTGATGAAATCGGGCAATACGGTCGGTGTGTTCCAGCTCGAATCCGAAGGGATGCGGCGCACGCTGACGGCGGTGAAACCGACCAAGTTTGAAGATATTATCGCGCTCGTCTCGCTCTATCGTCCCGGGCCGATGGACAACATTCCCTTGTTCGGAAAGCGCAAGGCGGGCGAGGTTCCGATCGAATATCCGCATGAGAAATTGCGCGGCATTCTGGAGGAAACCTACGGCATTTTCGTCTATCAGGAACAGGTGATGCAGGCGGCGCAGATCCTCGCCGGATATTCGCTGGGTGATGCCGATTTGCTCCGCCGCGCGATGGGTAAGAAAAACCAGGCGGAAATGGACCAGCAGCGCGCGCGCTTTATCGACGGGTGCAAGGAACTGTCGGGGATCGAGAAAACCAAGGCCAACGAACTGTTCGATTTGATCGACAAATTCGCCGGCTACGGCTTCAACAAATCGCACGCCGCTGCTTATGCCTTGCTCGCCTATCAAACCGCGTGGCTGAAGGCGCACTATCCCGAGGAATTCTACGCCGCGTCGATGTGTTTCGATATGCACCAGTCGGAAAAGCTGGCGCTGTTCGTCGATGATGCGCGTCGCCACGGGATTGAAGTTGCCGCGCCCGATATAAACCGCAGCGAGGCCGAATATTCGGTCGAGCAGACGGATGAGGGTTATGCGGTGCGCTATGCACTCGCCGGCATCCGCAATGTCGGCGAAAAGGCGATGGATGCCATCGTCGCCGAGCGCGAAGCCAATGGCCCGTTCGAGACACTGAAGGATCTGTTCGAGCGGCTCCCGCCCGGATCGATGAACCGCCGCCAATTGGAAGGGCTGATCTGCGCAGGCGCGCTCGACGAGTTGGAGATCAATCGCGGGATGCTGTTCAACAATGTTGAAACACTGCTGGCGGTGGCCGATGCCGCAACGCGCGAACGCGAGAGCGGGCAGGGCGGGTTGTTCGGCGGCGAGGAACAGGCCGAAGAAGGCGTGCGGCTGAAAGCGGTCGACGACTGGTCGCGGCCCGAACGCATGGCCAAGGAGCGTGAGAATTTCGGCTTCTATTTCTCCGCCCATCCGGTGCAGCAATATTGGACTGTCGCCTCTGCC
>JBATLU010000033.1:0-1688 GCA_049289475.1 Pontixanthobacter sp.
GGGTCGACTTACCCGCGCCGTTGGGACCGATGATGCCGACAATGCCGCCCGGGGGCAGCATGAAATCGAGGTTTTCAAACAGCAATTTGTCGCCAAATGCCTTGGTCAGGCCCTTGGCTTCGATCACCTTGCTGCCGAGACGTTCGGGCACCTGGATAACGATTTGCGCTTTGCCCGGTTTGCGGTCGCTCTGCGCGTCCTGCAATTCCTCGAAGCGTTTGATACGCGCCTTGGACTTGGTCTGGCGGCCCTT
Source organism: Pontixanthobacter sp. (assembly GCA_049289475.1). Taxonomy (GTDB): domain Bacteria; phylum Pseudomonadota; class Alphaproteobacteria; order Sphingomonadales; family Sphingomonadaceae; genus Pontixanthobacter. The sequence goes on from JBATLU010000033.1 coordinate 254, forward strand.
GGTACCCTGACGGATCCACTGGAGTTCTTCGTTGAGCGCTTTCTGGCGGCCGGTATCTTCGCGGTCTTCTTGCTCCAGACGCTTGGCTTTCTTCTCCAGATAGGTCGAGTAATTGCCTTCGTAAGGGTAGTAGGAGCCGCGATCGAGCTCCAGAATCCATTCCACCACATTGTCGAGGAAGTAGCGATCGTGGGTGATCATCAGCACGGCGCCGGCATATTCCTTCAGATGGTTTTCCAGCCATTCGACGCTTTCGGCATCGAGGTGGTTGGTCGGTTCATCGAGCAGCAGGATTGACGGTTTCTGGATCAGCAAACGGGTCAGCGCAACGCGGCGCTTCTCACCGCCGGAGAGGTTTTCAACCGAAGCATCCGAAGGCGGGCAGCGCAAAGCTTCCATTGCAATTTCGAGCTGATTGTCGAGCGTCCAACCGTCCACTGCGTCAATCTTGGTCTGCAGGTCGGCCATTTCATCGCCGAGCTTGTCAAAATCGGCATCGGGCTCGGCCATTTCGGCGGAGATCGCGTTGAAGCGTTCGACCAGATCGGCGGTTGCGCGCGCGCCGTCCTTGACGTTTTCGAGCACGGTCTTGCTCTCATCAAGTTCCGGCTCCTGCTCCAGATAGCCGACGGTGATGTTCTCGCCCGGCCATGCTTCGCCGGTGAAATCGGTGTCGAGGCCTGCCATGATCTTGATCAGGGTGGATTTACCCGCGCCGTTGGGGCCGACGATGCCGATCTTAGCGCCTTGATAAAACTGGAGATTAATATTCTCCAGCACCGGCTTTTTCGCACCGGGAAAAGTCTTGGTCATGCTCTTCATGACAAATGCATATTGCGCGGCCATCGGGTCGGTCCTTCGGGGTATTGTCTGATCTGGTTGATTACGCCGGTGCAGATAGGGTCTGAAAGCCATTCGGGCAAGCTGGACTTGGCGGTGAAGCACCGATAGCAAGTGCGCTTATGAAAAACATGACTCTCGCGCTGGCCGCACTTTCGCTCTCCGTTTCGCTTCCTGCGGTTGCTGTGGCGCAGCATCACGGTACGATGACGCTGGAGGAGGGGGCGGATAAGGTCCTCACTTCCGACACGATTGCGTGGGATTTTGTCGAGGGCATCACCACCGAAGTCGGCCCGCGTCAGGCGGGGACCGAGGCGGAACAGCGCGGGCGCGATTGGGCTATGGCATGGCTCAAGGCCAATGGTTTCGCCAATGTCGCCGAAGAACCCTATATGATGGACACTTGGGTGCGCGGTACCGAGACGGCCGAAGTTGTATCGCCCTTTGCGCAGCCCTTCCACGTCACCGCGCTTGGCACCAGCGCCTCGACCGGCCCCGATGGTATCACTGCCGAGGTGGTGTTCTTCCGCACCGTCGCCGAATTGCAAGCCGCGCCCGAAGGCAGCCTGAAGGGCAAAATCGCTTACATCAGCCA
>JBATLU010000034.1:0-2238 GCA_049289475.1 Pontixanthobacter sp.
AGTTGCGGCTGTTCCGCATGCTTCGCGATCAAAGCGCGCGCTATCATCATCTGTCGCTGTTCAATCTGAAAGTCGGGCCTCGTGACGCGCGCCAGGAACACCATGACATTGCCGAAGCGGTGATCGCCGGAAAGGTCGAACTGGGTTGCGCGCTGCTTGTTGAGCACAGCGCAAAAACAGTCGAGATTGTTCTCGCGCAGCTATCCGAACAAGCGGGCTGAGCGGTCTCCGGCCCGCCCACATCGAGCTCTTGCAATGTTGCCTTGCGGCCCCTGGTGGTGTCCGGATCTAATGGTTTTGCGTAGTGACCTGCGGATGTGCGCGGAAATTTGCTGCCAAGCTGCCGATTGAGTTCCCCTGGCCACGGTGTCGTGCGGCATCTTGCGGGTTGGCGGGGGCAGCGGTGTCCTGCCCCAGTCCGTGTTATCCTGTCGTATATTCCCGGGTCATGAGCGCGAAAAATATATATATTATGCATTGACAGGGATTGCTAAATCGGCTTCGCTAGGGTGCGAAGGTTGCTCGTTGCTGATGCAATGACAAGGAAACGGGGGTGTCTAACCGCCCGCCTGTCTTGTACGTTTGTACCGCGCTGAGCGCACGTAGTTCAGCAGAAAAACTTGCTGGTTCTTCGAGGCATAATTTTGAATTATAATAGATTTGTAAGATTTATATAAAGGTAATTTAAATATGACTATAAATAAATTACCAATATCAAGAAGGTCTTTGCTCAAGCATTCGGCGATCGCAACCATTATGCTGAATTCTGCATCGTATGCATATACTTTGCGGAAGCCCAATTTTATATTTATTCTCGCTGATGATCTTGGCGCTTTTGATTTGTCCTGCTACGGTCGTCCGGATTACCAAACGCCCTATATCGACAGCTTGGCAAATCGCGGTGTTCTGTTCAGTCAGGCCTATGCGAATTCAGCCTCTTGTGCACCGACGCGCACCGCATTGATTTCGGGGCGGTATCAAAATCGCATTCCGGTAGGCACCGGCCGGGGTGGAGGTTATCCAAGCGCCACCATCGGGTATCCTGGTTCTTTGCCATCGCTGCCTGGAACCTTGAAGCGGGCTGGCTACCGCACCGGGCTGATCGGAAAATGGGGCCTTGGGAGATTGCCGACGTTCAGCCCGAACAAGAGCGGTTACGATGAGTTTTTCGGATTGATGGGCAGCGGTATCGACTATTGGTCTCACGACCTTGAGCCTATCGAAAGTCCTGGAAAACGTATTCCCGATTTTTACGAAAACGAAAAGCTGATCGAGGTCGAAGGGTACTCGACAGATCTCTTTTCCGATCGCGCATGCAAATTCATACGTGATAATGTCTCGCAACCGTTCTTGCTCTCGCTTCACTACAATGCCCCGCACTGGCCGTGGCAATCACGCGCCGATCGCGGTCGGCCTCGTCGGTCGGAACTGCATTATGACGGGGGCTCTCCGCACATCTACGGCGATATGATTCGTGCAATGGATGACGGGGTGGGCAGGGTTCTCGATACATTGCGCCAGCTTAATCTCGAAAACGACACGCTTGTGATCTTTACCAGCGACAACGGCGGCGAGCGTTTTTCGAAGATGTGGCCCTTGCGGGGACAAAAAGGAGATTTGTGGGAAGGCGGCATCCGCGTTCCCTTGCTGGCATGCTGGCCAGGACGGATTCCGTCGGGCGTGGTATCGTCCCAGATTGCGATGTCCATGGACTTCCTGCCGACTTTCGCGTCGCTTGCCGGTGCGCCAACCGATCTATCCTATCCACCAGACGGTATTGATCTTTCGCCACAGCTAACGGGGGCTTCGCCGATTGATCGGGTGGTATACTGGAAGGCCCCTAATGACCTCTTGTGTTCATTAGCATATCCGTGGAAATATATGAAAAAAGGAACTCACGAATATCTTTATAACATTGATATTGACACTACAGAGCATGTCAATTTCAAGAATAAATATAATGATATTTTTCTGAAAATGAAAACGGATACAGATAACTGGTCTCGTACCGTGCTTCCGAATATGCCGATGAAACCTGGCGGGTATATAGAATCTGACGAGGCGTTGGAAACGTAGGGCGCTGAACAAGATTTTCATTGTCACCGGATCTAATACTAACGAGTTGTGAATTTGACTCACGTTGAGGATTCCCAAAGGGCTGAAACTCTGATTCGACGTTGCAGGCACATGGAGGCTTGGGATGGCGGCAGCGATTGGGGTTCGAACTGACTACACTTC
>JBATLU010000035.1:0-4643 GCA_049289475.1 Pontixanthobacter sp.
TCGTGGGTCTATCCCGAGGACAGCCTGCTCCACATCGGCGCAGTGCCGCTGTTTTCGGGCTTCATGTATGCCGCCGTCGGCAGCTATATCGCGCGGGTGTGGCGGATATTTGACTTCCGTTTCAGCAAATACCCGCCGCATTATTTGACCTGGCTGCTGGCGGCGGCGGTTTACGTCAATTTCTTCGCGCATCATTGGGTGATTGATATCCGCTACGGATTGTTTGCCGCGGCGGCCTTGCTGTTCTGGAAGACGCGCGTTTATTTCAAAAACTGGCGCGAGCACCGGTGGATGCCGCTGATCCTCGGGCATTTTCTGGTCGCGGTGTTCATCTGGTTTGCAGAGAACATCGCCACTTTCGCCAATGCGTGGAATTATCCGGGGCAGGAAGACGGCTGGGAAATGGTCGGCTTTGCCAAATTGGGCAGTTGGTATTTGCTGATGCTGATCAGCTTCGTGCTGGTCGCGCTGGTGCAGCCGGTGCAGGAGCCTGATTGAAATGTCTGTTAACGACCCAATTGCGGACTCTCGGCAAACCGCTATTCTATCATTGTGAAAATGCTACGAACATTCCCGCGATGGCTGATTGGCCTGTTAATCTACCTGTGGTCAGTTCCGCTACTTATTGCGGCCCTTATGCTTTTCGATCTCCGCTTCGAATACGATGCGGACCTGCTTTTTTGGGTAATCGCAGCTTATATTTTGCCGGTCGGTGCGATTAGCGAAATGTCTGGAGTGGGGTTCGGCACCGCGATTATGATCTATCTGGGCATCCTGACATTAGCGTCGGTTTGGCTCGTGCAAAAAAAGCGGAACGCCGGTTCAGAGATTTGACCAAGCGTCCGCTTCCCACCCCAGAATCAGACATACGCCCTTAATACAGCAGATGCTCCGCGACTGACTTGCGCCAAGCTGCCTCATCCGCCGCCGCAATCACCTCAAGGTCATCAGCGCATGACGCAGCGTCATCGACCCATTGGCGCAGCGCAGGCCCGCCGTTGATCACGTCGATCGCAAGCCGTTCCAGCTCATATTCATAGGGGAAATCGCGCCACAGATCGTAATCCGGATAGAGGTTGCGGATCGCTTTGAAGGCCAGCGCCTGAAGACGCCACGGTTTGAAGGCGGCGTGGTCGTAAAACGGCCCCTCCGCATGGATCATCAGTGCATTGCACAATTGGCCCTGATGCTTGTGAAACGTTGGTTCGAAATGGCATTCACGGATGGCGCAGCCTGCCATCCATTGCGGCGCGAAGCGGCGCATTTCGGCTAGAACCGCCGCTGCATCGATGTCCGGCGCGCCGAACAACACTTCTAGCGGGCGGGTAGTCCCCCTGCCCTCGCTCACATTCGCGCCTTCTATCATAACCGTTCCAGCATAGGCGCGCGCCATATTGACGTTGGCCGCATTGGGGCTGGGGTTGATCCAGATCCGGTCCTGCGGCCAGCCATAGCCCGGCGCTGTGTCCGGCTCCCAGCCCTCCATCGCGATCACCTTATAGGTCACATCCAGTCCGAAATACTCGATGAACCAATGGCCCATTTCACCCATCGTCAGGCCGTGCCGCATCGGCATCGGCCCTGCCCCTACAAAGCTTTCCTGCCCGGGAATGAGCAAGGTCCCCTCCACCGGACGACCCGCAGGATTGGGCCGGTCGAGTACCCACACTTCCTTGCCATGTTTGGATGCTTCTTCGAGTAGATAGAGCAACGTAGTTACGAAGGTGTAGATTCGGCAACCGAGGTCTTGCAGGTCGAACAAAAACACATCCGCGCTCGACATCATCTGGCCGGTCGGGCGGCGGACTTCGCCGTAGAGGCTGAACACGGGGATATTGTGGATTGGATCCATTTCATCCGCTGTCTCGACCATATTGTCCTGCTTATCACCCTTTAGCCCATGCTGCGGGCCAAAGGCGGAAGTGATATTGACCCCCGCAGCGATCAGCGCGTCGAGTGAGTGCGTCAGGTCGCGCGTTACCGATGCGGGATGCGCCACAAGCGACACACGCCGACCACGCAATTGTTCCAACAACGCCGGTTCAGCCAGCAGGCGGTCGATGCCAAATTCTACGCTCACCGTGTATTCTCCAACGTCAATTTGCGGCAAACTTCGCTATGGAATTCAGGCTTGCCAGCCTCGAATTCGAGCGCCCAGAACTGGATGTTGCCGTGCAAATCCTCGACAATCGCATTGAGCGCAACTATTCCCGGAAGCGGTAATTGCGATGCAATATCGGCCTGAAGCTCCAGGCTCTCGGCATCGTGGCAACAAGCAATTGCAATCGCCTCCACCGGAGCATCACGGCTGTTGAGACGGAAATCGGCGAAATCATAGCACGCCCAGCGGCTCGACGGAGAGAGATTGAACTCGCGGTAATAGGTGCCGCCGGTCGGCTGCCAGAAAATCTCGAAACAGGTGGTCTTCCACAGGAAATCAGTGCGCGTGCCATCGGCGGGCGCTGGCACTTTGATCTGTGCGATATCTCCCGCAAGTTTGAAACTGGCTTTGCAGCCATTGTCTGTTGCGATGACATCGGCGAAAACCGCGTGAATCGGGCCGGATTGGCAATCGGGATGGAGCGTTAGCTGGTGCATGGTGTCTCTATCGCGCAGCTAAAAAGGCGCTGCAAGCCCTATAGAAGCCACTTACAGACAGGCCAATTCGTTGCTAGGGCGTCGTTCAAATGAACCAATATACCTCAGCTCTCCTGCGCGTCCTCGATGAACGCGGCTATATCCACCAAGTGACCGATGCCGGTGCGCTCGATGCGCTGGCGAACACGCAGGTCATCCCCGGCTATATTGGTTTCGACGCAACCGCGCCCTCGCTCCATATTGGCAGCCTGGTGCAGATAATGATGCTGCGCCGGTTGCAGCAGGCCGGGCACAAGCCGATTGTGGTTATGGGCGGCGGCACAACCAAGGTCGGAGATCCATCGGGCAAGGACGAGAGCCGCAAAATGCTCACCTCCGAAATGATCGACGACAACATTACCTCGATCCGGACAGTGTTCGAACAATTGCTGACCTTCGGCGATGGTCCGAGCGATGCGGTAATGGTCAATAATGATGAATGGCTCAGCGCGCTCGGCTATGTCGAATTGCTGCGCGATGTCGGTCCGCATTTCACCATCAACCGGATGCTGACATTCGATTCGGTCAAATTGCGCCTTGACCGCGAACAGCCGCTGACCTTCCTCGAATTCAATTACATGATCCTGCAGGCGTATGATTATCTCGAATTGGCCCGCCGCTATGATTGCCGGTTGCAAATGGGCGGCAGCGACCAATGGGGCAATATCGTCAACGGCATGGAACTGGGCCGCAGAATGGAGAGCCGTGAGCTGTTCGGCCTAACCACGCCGCTGCTGACCACCGCCGATGGTGCAAAGATGGGCAAGACGGCGGCGGGTGCCGTGTGGCTCAACGAAGCCCAATTGCCCGCCTATGACTTCTGGCAATATTGGCGCAATGCCGATGACCGCGATGTCGGCCGATTCCTGCGCCTGTTCACCGACCTTCCGCTCGATGAAATTGCCACGCTGGAGGCGCTCCAGGGCAGCGACATCAATCAGGCGAAGATCGTCCTTGCTAATGAAGTGACCAAGCTGGTGCGCGGTGAAGGTGCCGCGCGCTCGGCCGAGGCGACTGCGGCCCAAACCTTTGCCGGTGGCGGTGCGGGTGAGGATTTGCCGACATTGTCGGTTGGCAGCGAAGGTATGCGCATCGGCGCCGTGCTGACCGAAATCGGCTTCACAGGGTCCAATGGTGAAGCGAAACGCAAGATTCTGGAAGGTGCGGTCAAGCTGGATGGCGAAGTCATCAGCGACCCCGGTTTCCTTGTTCTTCCCGCTGTCGATGCCGAACTGAAACTCAGCCTTGGTAAGAAGAAACATGGTGTGATTTCACGGTAAATGGCAGAAAACTGCCCTTTTGTCCCGAACTGGCACAGAAATTTTTACCGAATTGCAGCTTTTCGGGTCCACTACGGTTCTTCCGCTGAACAGGGAAGGATAGTGGATTTATGAGTGTTGGAGCACAGCTTTCTGTGACCGATCTTCGGCGTGCCGCACGGCATCCGGTGGATTTTCCGGTCATTGCCGAACACCATGACCACGGTGATGTGAAGATGCACATCAGCAATATCTCTGCCCATGGCTTTATGGTCGACGATGGCGTTGCACTTGCACGCGGTGACCGGGTGATTATCCGCTTGCCCGTTGTCGGCCGGATCGAGGCCTATGTTATCTGGACCCGCGACGAGCGTTCCGGTTTCCAGTTTGAACGAATCATTCGCCTCGATGATTTCGTTGCAATGATTGATACACTCCAGCCCAATCCGCGCCTGCGCCGCAGCCGCTAATCCACCATAAAAAGCGCAGTCTCCTCCGCTGAAACAAACTGTATGGTTGGCACTTCCCTGAGTGCCTGCCATGGCTCGCACGATGATCGAGCCGACTTCACCGCTACAGATTGCCGATTTTCGCCGTTTCTGGTGCGCACGCTTTATTGCGGTCGGCGCAACGCTGTCGATGGTCGTGCTGCTGGGATACCAGACATACGATATCGCCCGCGCTGATTACGGATATAGCAGGCAGGAAGGCGCGTTTCTTCTCGGCCTGCTCGGCCTTGCGCAATTC
>JBATLU010000036.1:0-9082 GCA_049289475.1 Pontixanthobacter sp.
GCGGAGAGGGAACCGGCAGCGGGCGCGGCGGTGATGGCATGGGCGGCGCGGCGGCGACCAAAGCGGTCAAGATTTCCGGCGATATCAGCAGAGCGTCTGACTATCCGATACCAGATGGCGGGCGCGAGGTGCGGATTGGCACTTCTGTCAGCATCGCGATTACGGTGGGTGCTGACGGGCTGCCTAAATCCTGCCGTGTGTTCAAGCCGGGTCCGTTTCCTGAAACCAACGCCCGAACGTGCGAACTGGCGATGGCGCGTTTCCGCTTCAAGCCGGCAACCAACCGCAATGGTGAACCGGTCCAGTCAGTATTCGGCTGGAAACAAGACTTCTTCAATTGATTTGGTTTAAGCATCCACCGGAAGGACAGGTACAGCCTCGATGATTTATCCGGTAATCCTCTGCGGCGGCAGTGGCACACGCTTGTGGCCGCGCAGCCGTGCGGCCAAGCCCAAGCCATTTTTGCCGCTTATCGGGGTGCATAGCCTGTTCGAGGATACAGTCAGGCGTTGCAGCCACGGCCCGGATTTCGCGCCGCCCTGCATCGTTACCGGCAAGGATCATTTGCCGCTGGTCGAAGCGCAATTGGACGGGCTTGAGGGCGCGTCGATCATTGTCGAGCCCGAGGGAAAAAACACTGCACCCGCCATCGCGCTCGCTGCGCTGATGCTGCCCGAAGATGCGGTGATGCTGGTGTGTCCAAGCGACCATCATATCGAGGACAAACCGGCCTTTCTTGCCGCTGCGGAATCGGCGGCCTCGCTTGCCCAGCAGGAATGGCTGGTGGCATTCGGGATCGAGGCGCTGCATCCCGAAACCGGCTATGGCTATATCAAGCGCGCCGATGCTTTGGGGGTGGGTTTCCAGATCGAAAGATTTGTCGAGAAGCCCGATTTGGCAACCGTGCAATCGTTCTTGGATGATGGTGGCTACAGCTGGAATGGCGGAATTTTTGCCTTTCGCGCAGGGATTTTTTTGCAGGAACTGGAGCGTTTTCGCCCGGAAATGCTGGTGGATTTGCGCGAGGCTGTCACCGGGGGAAGCAAGGAGGGTTGCCAGTTTCATCCGCAGCCAGAGAGCTTTGCCCGGATCAAGGGTGAATCGATCGACTATGCGGTGATGGAGCAAACCGCGAGTGCGGCGATGGTGCCTGCACGCATGGGCTGGTCCGACATCGGCAATTGGGAGGCGCTGCGCGATGCGCGCAAGCGCGATTCATCGGGTAATACAGTCTCAGGCCGCGCCGAGTTGGTCGGCTGCAACAATGTGTTGGTCGAAAGCGACGGGCCGCGCGTCTCGGCAATCGGGTTGGACAACATCATCATCGTGGTCGACGGCGACGAAGTGCTGGTCACCACAGCGGATGGCGCGCAAATGGTCGGTAAACTAAAAGGCGCCACCGAACAGTAACTGCTTGCTTGGCTCGATCGCGCATTTCGACTAGATCACTGCCTATCGGACCCATAGGAACTGTGCCCGTATGATTGCCCAAACCATCCAAACCGCCCTGACGCCGGTCTTTGTGCTGGTGGCAATCTCCAGCATTCTCAATTTTCTGACAACGCGGCTGGGCCGGGTGGTTGATCGCTCACGCTTCCTTCAAAGCCGCCACGGCGAAACATCGGGCGCTGATCATGATATGATCGTAATCGAGATACGGATACTCGCCAAACGGATCGAATTGACCGGACGGGCAATCTTGATGCTGGTGCTCAGCGGCGTGTGTATCGGCGCGACGGTGGTTGTGTTGTTTGTTCAGGGGCTTGCCGGGACGGATTTGGAACTGCTGGCCGCGGGAATTTTTATCCTTGCGATCATCTTGCTACTGAGCGGTCTGGTATTGTTTCTGCTCGAAACCCGCCAAGCGTCGGCTTCACTCAAGATTCCTGAAACCTATCTCGAGCTCCATCGCCGGATTTGACGGTTCTAGCCATCGGCAGGCGGGGCCAGCATTTTCTGGCCCTGCTGTTTGATCGCCTTGGAAATCATCGGTTCGACGAAGCTGAGCGCGAGCGGCAGCGTGATCTGGAACACCAGCTGACCGTCCTCGATATCGACCACGCCGCTCAAATTCTGGCCCATCGCGCTGACATTGATGCCCATCCGGTCCTCGCCCGACCAATCGGTGGAAACCTGCGCCATCCCGCCGGGGATATGATCGGCGATTTCATGGCTGCGTTCGCGCAGGCGTTTGCGCACTTCATCGCGCGGAAGATCATGGGGAACTGCAACGCGCATTAGTTGGGCACTCCGGATGTGTCATCGCCATCGCCATATTTATAATCAAGATAACGTGTCTTGATCGCGAGATCGTCGAGCGAGCCTTCGGCCAATTGCCGTGTCACGCTGTCGATTTCTTTGCTGATTTTGCCAAGGCTTTCGGTCAATTGTTCGTCCGGACTTGATCCGGCGCGCTTCTCGGTGCGCAGATGGGCGGGTATTTTGCGATATGAATCGACCGTTTCAGGCAGAATATCGCCAACCAATGTGCGGATTTCGCGTGCGGCGGGATGGTTTTGATCGATTGTTTCCAGCTGTAGGCCAAGCGAATCGAGCTGGACGCCCATATCCTCAACGATTTTGGCTGCTGGCGGTGGTAAAGCCGCGCGTTGATGTTCGAGCCATAGTTCGGTCTTACCGACCATTTGCCTTACATCACCCTTGGTCAGATCGGTACGCTTGGGCACTTTGATCTTCGGAAAGGCGGAAAAAGCGGTGATCGCCGCTACAATCGCCAGAAATGTTACCATGATTCCGGTGAAACCAATTCCGTCAATCACCAGCCCGGCAACCATCGCGGCGATGATAATCCCCGCAACCGACAGCACGATCCGCTTGAGTTTGCTGACCAAATGCTGGGTTTTAAGGCTGGCCGAAGCCTGGCCAATCGACCCGCCGCGCCGATGACGGCCACCAGTGCGGTTGTCGTCGCGAACGATCCGTGCCTCTTCAATCAGGCGGTCGCTTTGGGTGGTAAGGTCGTTCATCAGCCCTCTACGCTCAGCAGGCTGGATTCGCTGATCTGCTTGCTGGCTTGGTTCTGGCCTTCGGCGCGGGCGATATAACCTTTTGATTTCTCGACTTCGCCGGACAGGGCATCGACCGTTTGTTTCATCGAATCGAGCGCACGCAGTTTGAATGTATCGACTTCATCCATCGTGTCGTAGATATTCTGGAACGCGCGTTGCAGCGTTTCCAGCGGGATGGTCGATGCTGCCGCCTGTTCGTGAATTTTGCCGGTCTGTTCGCGCAGCAGGGTGGATGTGCTGTCGATGATATTGGCGGTGGTTTCGTTCAAAGCGGTAATCTGGCCGAGAACGAGCCGCTGGTTGGTCATAGCTTCCGATACTGTCACTGCCGTGCGGAGCGCGCCAACGGTGGTTGTGCTCGCGCGGTCCACGCCCTTGACCAGTTCGACATTGTTTTTCTTGACCAGATCGAGCGCGAGATAGCCCTGAACGCTGACCGCCATCTGGGTCAGAAGATCCTGCGTCCGCTGACGAACATAGAACAGCGCGGTCTCGCGCACTGCCTTGGCTTTGGCCGGATCGGTCGCGTCGAGTTCAGCGGCTTTCTCCTCCAGCTTCTCATCGAGCGTTTTGGAGATGACAATCATCTGTTCGAGATTGCCCATCGCCTCCCACAATTTTTGCCGTTCGACATCGATTGCGGCATTGTCCATCAGCAATTCGTCCTTGCCGTTGCCAAGTTTGGACAGAATTTCCTGGATATGCGTTTGCGCGCTTTGATAGCTGCGGAAATAATTGGTCATCTTGTTGCCGAAGGGAATAATCCCAAGGAACTTGCGCGTTCCGGTCAGCTTTCCGCGGCGGCCCGGATCGAGATCTTCGACCACGCGGCGCAATTCGGCCAGATTGGTGCCGACGCCTTCATCCTTGTCCATCGCGCGCACAGGGCGGTCGAGGAAGCGGTTTGACATGCCCGCCGCTGCCATAATTTCCTTGCGGCCCATATTGGTCAACTGGTCGACCTTCTTGCCGAACTCGGGCGAATTGGCGTCTTCCTTGATCAGATCGAGTACGAAGGAATCGACCTTGGCGGCAAGTTTCGACTGCACTTCTTCGGATACAGGGACCAGCCCTGCCGCCTTTTCCGGTGCAACCTGAGGGACCGGATCGGGTGGTGTCAGCTCGAAATCGAGGGCTGTGGCGGTCTTTTTCTCGGTTGCACTCATGGCTGCTGCCGGCTCCTACTATAGTCGCACCATCAACGGCGCGGATTGTTCCGTTCCATACTGTATTAAGGGCATAAGACACGAAGTTCAAGATTTGTGCCTCAAGCAAAGCCAAACGTCTATGCTTTCGTTTGTTCTGTCAGCGGTCTAGGAGCGAACCGAGCATCAGCAAAAAGGTAATTGCGCCCATGGCGAGTCCGGACTCAGCCCCAGTTGTAGCTGCAAATGATTTGTCGTTTGCGCGTGTTGTGTACACCGTGCGTCATTGGTGGCGCGAGTCTGTAATCGGTACTATTGACCAAGCGGCGGTGATCGAAAAACGCCGTGCCGAAGGCGTGATGTCGGCGCGCTATATGTTTATGACGGCTATGTCCGGGGGGATTGCGATCCTCGGCCTGCTGCTTTCATCACCAGCAGTGGTGATTGGCGCGATGTTGCTGTCTCCGCTGATGGACCCGATTATGGGGCTGGGATTTGCGCTGGCGATCGGGGACTATCAATGGCTACGTAAATCGGCAAAATCGCTTGCGTGGGGCACTCTCATGGCGGTGGGCCTGTGTTCCTTTGTGGTGTTTTTCTCCCCCTTGCAGGAACTGACAGCGGAAATCGCGTCGCGAACACGGCCGAATCTCTTCGATCTGCTGGTGGCGCTGTTTTCGGCATTGGCTGGCGCATATGCGATGATTCGCGGGCGCGAAGGCACGATTGTCGGCGTGGCCATCGCGACTGCTTTGATGCCGCCGCTGGCAGTGGTGGGATATGGATTGGCGACGTGGAACTGGACGGTCTTTTCCGGCGCGTTGCTGCTCTACATTACCAACTTGATGACGATTGCTCTGACCGCAGCGCTGATGGCACGGCTTTACGGTTTCCGGACTGCATTGTCCGAACGGCAAACCCAATTGCAGAATGTCATGATTGTGGTGGTGTTTGTCGCATTGGCAGTGCCTTTGGCTTTTTCACTGCGGCAAATCGCGTGGGAGGCCAATGGCGCGCGGCAGGTTCGCGGCGCACTGCTCGACCAGTTTGGCACCCGTTCACGCTTGTCTGATATCAAAATCGATTGGGATGCCGATCCGATCGCAATCGATGCGACCGTGATGACTCCGTCGCTGCAGCCGCAAGCAGAATCCAACGGCAGCCGCACGCTTACCCGCCAATTGGGATCGCCTGTAGCTTTGACGATTACCCAGTTCCAGGTTGGGACCAGCGCATCGGCGGCGGAGCAGGCCCAGCTTAGCGCAGCCAAAGTGCAACAGGAAAACGCCGCCGCACAGCAAGCCGATCAACTTGCCGATCGTCTGGCATTGGTCGCCGGTGTCAGCCCCGACGAAGTGACTGTTGACCGTCAACGCCGCCGCGCGGTGGTCAGGGCGAAACCGCTCGATGGCGCGTCGCTGTCGGCCTATGCAGAACTTGAGCGGCGTATTTCGGCCGGTGAGCCCGATTGGAATGTACAGCTGATCCCTCCTGCGCGCGCGCTACCGCGTGTGAGCTTTGAAAAAGGCGAGCCTACCGAGAGCGGGACAGCCGCGCTCAAATTGATTGCATGGGCAGCAAATCGGGTCGGTTCACCGATTGATTTGACCGGCCCGTCTGCCGACGCGGAACGGACGCAGGCGTTGTTGCTCGAATTGGGCGTTACCGACGTTCAAGTGACTGGCGGGGGCAGCAAGGGTTCAGCGATCAGCGCGCGATGGGGTGTCCCCGGTTCTTAACCGCTGGCCGATAATCTTCATGGGCCAGTCCAGCGCCGGGTGAATTCTCTTAAGCTGCGACCAGCAATTCGAACGGCTGGATTTCTCCGGCCAGGTAGAGCCGCTTGGCTTTGGCGCGGGACAATTTGCCCGAGCTGGTGCGCGGCAATGTCCGCGGCGGGACCAGCTCTACAACGCAGTTCATGCCGGTGATCGAGCGAACCTTGTCGCGGATGGTTTCATGCAGCTTGATCCGCTCTTCCGGGTCGATCACGCGGCAATGGACCAGCACAGCGGGTGCTTCTTCGCCATTGTCGGTTTCGATGCTGAAGGCGGCAATATCGCCGTGGTTGAAACCGGGCAATTGTTCGACTGCCCATTCAATATCTTGCGGCCAGTGATTCTTGCCATTGATGATAATCATGTCCTTGGCGCGTCCGACAATGAACAGATAGCCATCGGCCATATAGCCCATGTCGCCGGTATCGAGCCAGCCATCGACGAGGCATTCATCGGTCGCTTCTTCATTGCGGAAATAGGAATGCATCACCGATGTGCCGCGGCACCAGACCTTGCCGATCTGGTGGTCCGATTTCGCTGCGCCATTGGCACCGCGAATTTCCACTTCCATCCCGGGAATAGGTTTGCCGCAATTGACAATGGCGCGATAGCGGGCGGGGCGCGACAGATCGCCGCGTGTTCCCGAAAGGCGTTCTTCTTCGACCAGTTCAACGCGGATACCCTCGCGCGGTGGCATCACGGTGACTGCCAAAGTCGCTTCGGCAAGGCCGTAGCTGGGGGTGAAGGCGCTCGCTTTGAAACCAGCCTCGGCAAAGGCGTTGACGAAGTTCTGCATCACGTCGGGGCGGATCATATCGGCGCCGTTGCCCGCAGTGCGCCAGCGCGACAGGTCGAACCGGTCGGCGACGTGGCTCTGGCTGGAAATGCGACGGGCGCAAATATCATAGCCGAATGTGGGTGAATAGCTGAGCGTGGTGCCCTGATTGCGGCTGATCAGATCGAGCCATGCCAGCGGACGGCGCGCGAAATGTTCGGTCTTGATATAATCAACCGATACCTGATTTGAGATGAGCGACAGGAAGCAGCCGACCAGCCCCATATCATGGTACCACGGAAGCCAGCTCACCACGCGGTCATTGGTGCCTATGTCCATCGAGATCGCATGACCGGCAAGATTATCGAGCAGCGCACGGTGCGTGACCGCCACGCCGGTCGGGAAGCGGGTCGAGCCGCTGGAATATTGCAGATAGCATATATCGTCCGGATCGGGCGGCGTAAGTTCGCAATCGGCTGCATCGCGCAAGGCGAAGCTTTCCCAGTCTATTCCTTCGCAGCCTTGCCGTGCTGCCGCTGCTGCGCCCATCTCGGCGATTTCAGCGGGGTAGAGCAGGATTTTGGGATCGGAGCTGTCAAGTTGCACGACGAGTTGGTCGATATAACCGTCCTTACCGCCAAAACCGGTCGGCAGGGGTAGGGGAACCGGCCATGCGCCAGCATAAACAGCGCCGCAGAACAGCGCGGCAAATTCAGCGCAGGTTTCGGCGATAATCGCGACCCTGTCTTCCTTGCCTATGCCAGCGGCGCGCAAGCGTTTCGCCATCGCCAGCGCGTCTTCACGCATGTCGGTGAAGGTGTAAACACGCTCAAGTGTTCCGCGCATGTCGTGGAAATTGAGGCCCTTCGCGCTCTTGGCCGCGTAATCAACCGCGTCGGTGAAAGTCGAGAAATTCGACCTTCGCCGGGGCAAGGGGCAATCATTCGGCGTTGGTGTGAGCGCCTCTGGCGCCGTTCCTGCGTCGGTCATATTTAGATCTGTAACCCGTCCATTGTGCGCGTATTGTGCGCTTCCAAGCAACCCTCTGGGTGCATAGCCATGTATGACACCTGTCTAATCTTTCCCATTTCGCCCGAACTGTGGCACGAATATGGCCGATGAGCGATAGGCAATCCAGAGAACGACGCGCAAAACGTCCCCCAAAACCGCTCGATTCGGCGCGTTTGCAGGAATTAGCGCTGGCTTATGTGGCCAGGTTTTCCACTACAAAGGCCAAGCTGGAAACCTATCTCAAGCGCAAATTGCGCGAACGCGGCTGGGATGGGGAGGCTGAACCCGACGTAGAAGCAATCAGCGCACGCTATGTCGATCTTGGTTATATCGATGATGCAATCTATGCAAAAACCAAGGCAGGCGGGCTGCTTGGCAGGGGTTACGGGCCCCGCCGTGTGTCGGATGCGCTTTATGCTGCGGGAATTAGCGAGGACATTCGCGAAAATCTGGCGCCTGGCGAATTGGGCAAACGCGAGGCTGCGCGTGTTATGGCACGCAAGCGGCGCTTTGGCCCCTATTTCTCCGGAGAACTGGAAACAGACCGGCGCGAAAAACAAATTTCTGCAATGCTGCGCGCAGGCCATGGATTCGATGCCGCAAAAGCGGTAATCAATGCGCTGAGTAGCGATGCAATTGACCAGTGGGTCGATGAAGTGCGGGATGACAATGGATATGAATAGCTGGAAACTCTTGCCCTATGGCGCCGTTCTGGCACTGGCTTCCGCCGCCATGGCCTGCTCGCCGCAGCAGGCGCGCGAAATAATTCCGGCCGAACCGGTGCAGTCGGTCCATCCGGTTTCGGGCCTCAAAATTGTGCCACTGACCGTGACCAGCGGCAAACAGCGCCACGCATTCGATGTCGAAGTGGCGCAGACGTTGCAGGATCAGGCCAAAGGGCTGATGTTCCGGACAGAACTGGCCCCTGATGAGGGGATGATTTTCCCGCGCAACCCGCCGGACATGGCCAGTTTCTGGATGAAGAATACGCCGCTTCCGCTCGACATTATTTTCGTCGGAGTAGACAACCGGATCATCAATATTGCGGCGGAAACGGTCCCTTATTCACTTGATCCGGTGGCATCGGCAGATATCGCCGGTGCAGTGCTCGAAATCCCCGGCGGACGTGCGGCGGAACTGGGTATCAAGCCCGGTGATTTGGTCGAATGGGGCAAATAGGAGGCCCAGCTGCGCAAACTCCCCGTTTCAGACTTGGCCAGCCGCAGCAAATCGGCTAACCGCGCTGGATGAGCTTCCTTGGCAAGATTTTCACCTGGTGGGATGGCGCGACCATCGGCACTTTGCTGCACAGTTGGAGTACCGGCGAGAAAGTCGGTACCGATG
>JBATLU010000037.1:0-4321 GCA_049289475.1 Pontixanthobacter sp.
AAACGGTAGTTTCGTGCGTGTAAGCTAAGGTAATTACGCTATATTTTCCCGCGCGAGCTGCCCAAAATCAATCAAAAACTCCTGTTTTGCGCCCAAAATGAGCAATTTTCCCTGTTATTCCCTATAAAACAGGCAAACCGAACCCATGCAGCTATCGTCAGAGACTAGCCCCGCAAAAGCCGCCTGATATCACTGAAGAGACGCCGCTAATGATCTGTTGGATACAGAATAGGACCCGCAAAGCCGCCTGCTCTGCGGGTTTGCGAAAGGTCCCTGTAAGTAGAGACTAATGCTGGGGGTGCTTGGCGGAGAGACAGGGATTCGAACCCTGGGTACGGTTGCCCGCACAGTAGTTTTCGAGACTACCCCGTTCGACCACTCCGGCATCTCTCCGCATGGCACAAGGCGCAAATGACACGCTTTGGTTGGTCTGGGAGCGCGGCGGTTAGCGGAAGGCAATTGGCTTGCCAACCCCTTTTGCACAGCGGGCGTGCTTCTACGGAAACGCGCGAGAGGCGAAGCCCTTGTTTAGCGGCGCGGTTAGACTATATTCTGGCTTCTATGGAGCGCACCCAGTTCTTTTCCCAACAAGCCGGACGCACAATTGACGTGCCTCGTCATGCCAATGCCCGTTTCGGGATTGGTGATGTGGTGCGGCATCGTTTGTTCGATTTTCGCGGGGTGATTTTCGATATCGACCCGGTCTTCGCCAATAGCGAGGAATGGTATCAGTCGATCCCCGAACATATCCGCCCTGACCGCGAACAGCCCTATTATCATCTCTTCGCGGAGAGCGATGATTCGTCCTATGTCGCCTATGTCAGTCAGGGCAATCTGCTCGTCGATGCAGAAGGCGGGCCGGTCGAGCATCCCAATGTGCCCGAGTTATTCGATGGCTTCGCCGATGGACGTTACCGAATGCGGCGGTCTTTGACGCATTAGAGGCATCTTTAGCGCGAGGGAGGCTGCGTGAGGGATTTAAGCTACGGTCAGATTGATCCGAAATTTGCGGCATTGAAGGCAGAGCTTCGTCGCAGCGAGCGCATTTTATGGCAAAGCTCGCAAAATCCGCAGTCATACAAAAGCGCGATGGCCGTGTGGGGCTTCGCGGTGCTGTGGACCGCCTTTGCATGCTTCTGGACGACCGCGGCGTGGTTTATGACCAGAGCAGGCAACCAACCCCTCGATGGAATGGCTTATCTGTTCCCGCTGTTCGGTGTGCCCTTTATCCTGGTTGGGCTATACATGCTCGTGCGTCCATTCCTCAGCCGCACGGCGGCAAAGCGGACGGTTTTCGCGGTAACTAACGAGCGCGTTATCAAACTGCTCAAGGGCAAGGGAGTGATTGTAGAATCGGTTTCGATTGACCGTATCGGCAGCCTGTTCCGCGTAGATGGAGAGCAGGAACGCGGGACTTTGCAGATCAATCTAACCGGCAAGGCCGCGCAGGACGGCGAGCCTGCTGGCAACCATTTTTTCCTGCGCGATGTCGACAATGTGAAGGCGGCTGAAAGCAGAATTCGCGAAATGCTGGAGCGCGCAAAACACCCATCAGCAGTGTGAAAGTTCAATCCTTCAGTTTCCAGCCTGATTTGAGCACGCGGTAGGTAATCAGCGCCAGCACCAAATTGAACGCCGCAAGGCCGAGCGCGCCATGGAACACAGCTTCATTGGTGTTACCGATGTCGCTTTGGTCGAGGAAACCGAAGCGGAAGCCTGAAATCACATAGAAAAACGGATTGAGACGGCTGATGGTCTGGAACATCGGGGCCAGATTATCGATCACGTAAAACGTACCCGAAAGCAGCGACAGCGGCGCAACAATGAAATTGCTGATTGCGGCATTGTGATCGAATTTCTCCGCCCAGATCGAGGTCAGCAGGCCCAGCAACGCAAGCATAGTCGCCCCCATCAGACCGAACCATACAACTGCCCAGGGATGCGCGACCGCGAGGCTGACGCCCGGCCACAGCAGCATCGCCAACGCAACCGCACCGCCGACCATCACCGCGCGGGTCACCGCTGCGGCAACTATGCCGGCCATCAATTCGCCTTCGGATAGTGGCGGCATTAGCAGATCGATGATCGTGCCCTGAATCTTGCCGGCGAGCAAAGAGAAGCTGGAATTGGCAAAGGCATTTTGCATCATGCCCATCACGATCAGCCCCGGCGCAACAAAGGTGGCGAAGGGAACGCCCAGCACTTCACGGCCCGAACGGCCCAAAGCAACGGTGAAAATCACCAAAAATAGCAAGGTTGTGACCGCAGGAGCCCAAATCGTCTGGGTCTGCACCTTGAGAAATCGCCGAATCTCCTTAATATAGAGACTCCACAATCCAATGCGGTTGATGCCGGTAATCATCGGCACGCCCCGCGGCGGAAAACGGGTTGCCGGATCGGGTGTGTTCCCGGTCAGAGACTCGGTCGGAATATCACTAGTGTGGGCTTGATTGGCCATGGTCCCGCGCCTAGGGCCAATGGCTTGAACTGGCAAGCGCCTGCAGGGCGAAATGCCCTGATTGAACAGATATGGAACTGCTGAATGAGTTGGACTGACGAACGCATCGCCACATTGCAAAAAATGTGGGAAGGTGGATCAACCGCAAGCCAGATTGCCGAGGAGCTTGGCGGGGTCAGCCGCAATGCTGTGATCGGCAAGGCGCACCGTCTTGGCCTCAAGTCACGCCCGTCGCCAGTGAAGGCGAACGAAAAGAAGGCCGCACCGAAAAGCGCTGCTCCTAAGGCCGAGGCCAAAAAACCGGTCGCAGCGCCGCAGCCGATTCGGCGCGCGACACCGCCGCCCTCACCCAAACGCCCGCCGAGTAATGCGGTGGAGCTGGCCGCGCGTGCAGCAGGGGAAACAATTCCCTCGCAGCCAATCCCCAACAAATCGCCCGATTTGCCGAAAATTGTCTCAGTCGGCCCCGGCGGTTTCCTGCGTCAGGGCCCCGGCGACCAACAACCGCCGATCCCGCCAGCACCGCCGCGCCGTCTGGTACCGGCAAAGCCGAGCGCGGAAATTGCCGACAAGACGAGCCTGCTCGATTTGTCTGACAAGGTCTGCCGCTGGCCGATGGGCCACCCCGGCGAACCCGATTTCCATTTCTGCGGCACCGAAGTTAACCCAGGTTTCCCCTATTGCGTAGAGCATTGCGGCCGGGCGTTTCAGGCACAGCTGCCGCGCGGTTCACGCCGCCCCCCTCCTCCGCTGCCGTTCGGCGGCCCGCGGGTCAGGTAGGACATTCACTTAAAACTTTAATTCACTGATAGGCGGGCCGTTGGTCCGCCTATCATGTTTTGTCACTTGCAATTTTCCGATAAGCTGGGAGCATATAGGCTCTCGCATGGGCGGAAGGGTTTGCATTGGTACATTTGAGATTTTTGGTTCTATCCCTCACAGCCCTTTTTATATCGGCCACTTCTTCGGTTGCCCAAGCCGAAACGCCGCGATTGATTTCAGGTTGCCAAGCAGCACCTTCAATTAGCGTCGAAGATGCAGCTTCGGGTCAGGACATCATCCCGCCTTTGCTACGCAAAGCCTTAATCGGCGGAGAGGTTACTTGCCGTTGGGAAAAACAGCAGGTCGCTGATGAAACTAAGGTTTACCGCGCTTATTATGAAAGCCGGCCTGTTGGTACAACGCAGGTCACAATTGCGACGACAGCGAGTGGCGGGCCGGTCACAATGTCGGTTTTTGTTGGCCCTGAGGCAATAGTTGACTTCAGCAAGGAGTTCCCTGTCACCGGTCCAGCTGCCTATTGCGTCATCGGTGGTTCCATGACGGACGCGGCTGATATTTTGTGCAATCAGAATTGGGACCAATCGGTCGATTTGAATTTCCTGTTCAAAGCTGACGCGCCGGGCGAGCAATATCTTCAATATTATAATCTGGATGTTGATTCGGCGACGCTGCGGAGCGGAAGCCTATCGGTCGACCTTTATAAAGGGTTTGGAAATTGTGATTTCGGATGCCCCCTGCGCACGATCACGTCCGGCCCCATCCCGGCAGTTGCCGAAGCTCTGCGAAATGGGCAGGCGAACTTGGAAATCATCAATGACGGAAAGCAAGCGGCTATCCAACTGAGCATGGCATTGCCGCAGTTTACCTATCCGATTTTGAACCGTGTTGTCGCGGCGATGGTTCAGGCTCAAAAATTGAACGGGGCAGCAAACAGCGCAGACAAATAGCGAGCGCTGCAATCTCCGTGACCTTCGCCGAACAGCGGACTAGAAGCGTCGAATGCGCTTAATATTGGCCCTGATTGCTACGCTGATTCTTAGCAATTGTGCACCTCAAGCAACAGGGGGTCCGGTCGTGCTT
>JBATLU010000038.1:0-8607 GCA_049289475.1 Pontixanthobacter sp.
TTGCCGTAGACCGCACGCAAGCGCTTAAAGTCGTCAAACGCATTGCCGAGCAGTTGCTCGGCAACTTGCGCCCCTGTGGTTTGATCAAGGACGTGCTGCGGAGTTGCCGTCGCCAGCGAGAGTATGCCTACGCGTATCATTCGGGTAGCTTTCTTGGGCCGGTTGGCCAACAAATTGTCTTTAAAGGAGAGAGAACGGTGCCGCACGACCTATGTTCCAACACTTTAAAGTTTATCGCGCGTTCTGCCATTGATACTTTCCTTTAGTCACGCGCAGCCACTTCGGCTACCGCGCATTGCATGAATGAAAATGCAAAAGCGGATGCAAGCTTTCGAACCTGGGCGGGCTTCATATTCATGTGCATCGGCATGTTTATGGCGATCCTCGATATTCAGATCGTGGCAACATCGCTGCCGACAATCCAGAACGCCATGGGTATCGGCACTGACCAAATGATTTGGGTCCAGACCGCGTATCTTACAGCAGAAATTGTCGCGATACCGCTGACCGGATACCTGACCGCGAAATTCGGCATGCGTTGGCTTTTCGTATCTGCGGTTTCGGCATTTACAGTTGCATCAATCGGGTGCGCAGAAAGCCAAACCTTCAGCGCGCTCATCGCTTGGCGTATTGTTCAAGGCTTTGCCGGTGGCACTCTAATTCCTGCAGTGTTTTCTGCTGTTTTTCTGCTTTTCCCGCAACGTTCACAGGGAATTGCCACAACCATAGCAGGTGTTGCTGCAGTATTCGCTCCAACTGTTGGACCGATTGTGGGTGGCTGGATCACCGAAACATACTCATGGCATTGGCTGTTTCGGATCAACATTGCTCCGGGCATTCTGGCTGCGATTGGTGCAGCCATCACGCTTCGCGGCCGGGCAAGCAATATGCGCTTGGCACGCTCTGTTGACGCGCTTGCATTGGCGCTCTTGGCAATTGGCCTGGCTGCGCTTCAAATCGGCCTAAAAGATGCTCCCTCACTCGGCTGGTTCTCACCATCGGTGGCTTCGCTGTTGCTAGGCTTTGCTCTTTGCTCGGCATGGTTCATTTGGCGCACCGCGCGGTCCTGCGACCCCTTGGTTGAATTGCGCTGCTTCCGGGATCGCAATTTTGCCATCGGCTGCGCGTTAAGCTTCATCCTCGGCGTCGGCTTATTCGGATCGACCTATCTGATGCCATTCTTTCTTGGCTTGGTGCGCGAACATCATGCGCTTCGGATTGGCGAGATCATGCTTGTCACAGGCATCGCCCAACTCGCGGCAGCGCCGGTCGCTGTTTATCTCGAGCAGCGCGTCGACGCACGCAGCCTCACCTTCTTCGGCTTTGCCTTGTTTGCGGTCGGCCTGCTTATGAGCACGCGGCAAACTGCCGATACCGATTTTGCAGAAATGCTGGTGCCGCAGGCCATGCGCGGCGTTGCGATCATGTTTTGTCTGCTCCCCCCCACGCGAATGGCATTGGGCCGATTGTCGCCGGAGCTTGTGGCGGATGGCAGCGGCCTGTTCAACCTAATGCGCAATCTCGGCGGTGCGATAGGTCTGGCTTTGATCGACACGACAATTTTCAGCCGCGCGGCCACATATGGTTCGAAAATCGCTGAGCAGTTGACAGCTGGCAATATTGAAACGGCGGTTCGGATCGGCATACCGCGTGATGCCTTCATTGAACAAATCGGCATCCCGCCTGATGAATTCACTGAGGAAATGGTCCGCCCCTTGATCGAGAAATATGCATTGGTCGAAGCGATCAATGACGCGTGGCTGCTGATCGGAGGAATGACAGCACTCGCGGTTGTGCTAGTCTTTATGGTGCGCCGCACACCATTGGATAAAGACTTCGTATCCGGCTGATCCGTTGTCGGTGAATGTCTGCAGCGAACAGCGGACCGAACCGGTTCAAACCCAGCCGCATGGTCTCGTGAAAAACATCGATCCCGCGCTCGAACAGCAGGTCTTCGACGTTCCGCAAACTCAGCGGAAAGCGGACATACATCATTTCAGCCAAGCGGATAATCTCCGGCGATGATTTGAAATAACGGAACGGACTGGTTGGTTTGCGAGGTCTGGACATCGCCCTGGGTGCTGTCAGTCTAATGGCAACTTGTCTCCGATTTGCAAAACTCTCCCCTCCGCCGACATATTTCAAGCCATAAGTTTGTGCCACTCAGCCAGTGCGGCTGAGCGGGCGGTCTTGTAAGTCTGTCTGTCGACCAGGTGACGCTGGGAGTTAAAGTGATTGTGGATATTGGCATGGAGAGAAGCGAACTTTTGCAACGATTTCATCTGCCGAAATCGGAGCATCGCTCGTTCTCGTCGTCGGAGCGGTAAGTGGGAGTTCTCCACTCGATTGTTCTTCCACCGACCCATCTCACGCCGGTCGAGATTTCCTAAATCTCGCATAGCTGCCGGATAGGATCGGAGGCCGTCGGTGACGATTTTCTCCGCCTGACCGTGCCGCTTCAGCGCTTTCTTAAGGAACTGCAATGCGGCTCTTTTGTCTCGCTTTTTCGTGACATAGCTCTCGAGGATCTCGCCTTCTTGATCCACTGCACGCCACAAGTAATGGGTTTCGCCATTGATCTTCACGAACACCTCGTCGAGGTGCCAGCGCCAATGACGGAAACCTTTCATCCGGCTGATGCGCTGGCGCCGAATGTCCGATGCCAACATGGGTCCGAACCGGTTCCACCACAGCCGCACGGTCTCGTAGCAAACGTCTATTCCGCGCTCAAAAAGAAGATCTTCGACGTTCCGCAAGCTCAGCGGAAAACGCACATACATCATCACGACCAGGCGGATAATCTCCGGCGAGGAGTTGAAATATCGGAACGGATTGGCAGGCTTTTCGGGTCTGGGCATCGTCCTGCCCTACCCAACTAGCAGCGATTTTCAATCAGGTGCGTTTGCTTTGACAGCACCAGTCTCGCCGTTGAACTTCACAAAGACCTCATCGACATGCCAACGCCACTGCCTAAATCCCCGCATCCGGCTGATCCGCTGGCGTTTGATATCAGCTGCGAACAGCGGGCCGAAGCGGTTCCACCACATACGTACCGTCTCGTGGCAGATGTCGATGCCGCGTTCTGAAAGCAGATCTTCGACGTTCCTGAGGCTCAGCGGAAAACGCACGTACATCATCACAACCAGACGGATCACCTCGGGCGATGAGTTGAAATACCGGAAGGGACTGGCTGGTTTCTTGGGTCTAGGCATCCGCCCTGCCCTACCTGATCACGCTTAAATCTCAATCAAGTGCATTTGGTCTGACAAGACCTCGCCCTGACCCCAGCTAATCGGTCTCAATCTTCCATCAGCTGCGTTTGCTTTGACAGTGCCATCCGGATTTATGAACACTTCAATTCGCAAACATTCCTGGTAGCCAAAGCGACAGCGCAGGGATGTAGGTGATGAGCAACAAAGCAGCGATCAAAGTCAGGTAGAATGGCCAGATCGTGCGCACCAGTTCCGTGACTGGAATCTTCCCGACGGCTGAACCTACAAATAGCACTGACCCGACGGGCGGTGTTACCAAACCTATGCCAAGATTGAGCATCATGATGATGCCAAAATGGACCGGATCGACCCCTACGCCCATAGCCACTGGCAGGAAAATCGGCGTGGTGATTACGATCAGCGGCGCCATATCCATAAATGTACCCAGTAGCAGCAGCATGACATTGATGATGAGCAGCGTCAGCAAAGGGTTTTCAGTGATAAAACCAATCAGCGAAGCCAATGCCTGCGGCACTTCCAACAGCGCCAGTGCAAATCCGAAGGCCGTCGCAGAGGCAATTATGAACAACACCATCGACGCGGTCCGCACCGATTTCTGCGCTGCCTCCCAAAAGGCCGCCCAACTCAGCGCGCGATAGACCAGTACGCCGACCAGAACGGTGTAAATAACCGCAATGGCCGAGCTTTCGGTGGGGGTAAAAATGCCGCTGAGTATCCCGCCCATGATGATTATCGCCGTCATCAAACCGGGAATTGCATATGCAGTCGCGCGGAAAAATTCGCGCCATCCAGGAAAGCTGCCTCGCGGCAAATTGCGGCGGCGTGCCACTATCCACGCAGTCGCCATCAGCATGAATCCCGTTAGCAGGCCGGGGATTACACCAGCCACAAATAGATCACCGATTGAAACGCCCATGCCCGAGGCCGCAGAATAAATGATCATGTTGTGCGACGGCGGAATCAGGAGACCGACAATTGCCGCTGTTACAGTGATGTTCACCGCATAATCGGCTGGGTAGTTCTTCTCCTTCATCAGCGGAACCATGGTCGAGCCGATAGCAGAGGCACTTGCAATGGCAGAGCCCGAAACCGCGCCAAACATCATCGAAGCGCCGACATTAACAACGCCAAGGCCTCCTTGGACCCTGCCCATCGCGGCATCCGCCACCTTAACCAGCCGTTCCGCAATGCCGGCGCGGTACATAAGATCACCGGCAAAGATGAAGAAGGGTATCGCCATAAGCGTAAAGACGCTGATTCCAGCCGCTACGCGCTGTACCGCAACGATGGGCGGAATTCCCATGACGGCAAAACATGACAATGCGGAACCGAGCAGTGAATAACCAACCGGAACCCCGAGAGCGAGGAGCAGGAAGAGCACGCCAAACAAGACGAGAAGTTCCATTATTGCTGTCCCTCTTCTGGATAAGGGGCACCGCTGACAATTCGCGAGAGCGCGAAAATTGTCATGAGTATTCCGGAAATTGGCATGGGTATATAGGCTACGGCCCGGCTAAGGCCGAGCGACGGCACGACATTCCCGCGCACTAGCCAGCAAAGCTGCGTCCCGTAAACAAAGAGCACAAGCCCAAGAAGCGCGATCACCAAGGCGACCAAACGCCGCGCCGGAGCAGACCGGTCTCCCAGTCGTTCTTCAAGCAGACTGATGCGGATGTGGAACCCCTCATAAACACCCGCTGCGGCCGCAAACATAACATACCAAATCATTAGGATCAGCGATGCCTGTTCGGTCCATGATGGACTGGATTGCAAAATATACCGGCCGAAAACTTGCCAACCGATGATAATTGTCATCGCTACCAGGCCAATCGAGCCGAGCCGGATCAACCAAGCGGAAACCGTTCGCGCCATATTATTGCTCTCCCATCGCGACAATGCGTTCGACGAGCGATTTTTGGTTAGCCGACGTAATGAACTGCTCCCACACAGGCTTCATCAAATTGGCAAATGGCTGCTTATCGACCGTGTTTACGATGACATTAGAGGCGGCAATTACCTGCTTTGCTTCCTTAACGCGCGCATCCCACAAATTTCGCATAACAAGAACGGATTCCTTGGCTGAGCGCGCAACCAGCATCTGATCTTCCTTTGACAGCTTGTCCCAACTGGCTTTGCTCATCACCAAAGCCTCAGGTGTCAGCAGATGTTCGGTAAGGCTGAAATATTTGATCGCTTCATAGTGCCGCTCGCTAACCAGTGTGGGCCAGTTGTTCTCGGCCCCGTCGATGACGCCTTGCGCCAGTGCCTGATAGATTTCGCCGAAAGAAATCGGCACCGCATTTGCGCCGAGCGCGTTAACCATCGCCACATACAGGTCGGATGCGGGCACTCTGAGTTTAAGCCCCGCCATATCGGAAGGCGTGTTGATGGGTTGCCGTTTGTTGTAAAAACTGCGCGCGCCGGAATCGTAGAAGCAAAGCCCGACCAGACCGTGAGGCAAAAGGCTTTGAAGCACTTCATCTCCGAGCGAACTGTCCATTACGGTGCGCATATGCCCAACCGAATTGAATACAAACGGAAGACTGAAAGGGAGCGTCAAAGGCTCCATTGAATTAAGCGGAGCAAGATTGACCCGGTTGATGTCGAGCCCGCCAAAACTGGTAATTTCCAGCGTATCGGTTTCGCTGCCAAGCTGGCCGCCAGCATACACCTTAATGCCCAAACGCCCGCCGGTCCGCTTCGCCAGCAACTGGCCCATATATTCAACGGCCTGAACGGTTGGATAATCAGCGGGATGCGCGTCCGCTCCGGTCAGTAGACCCGACATGCGACGTTCGCACCCGCCCAGCAAGGCTGTCGCTCCCAGCGCCGCGCCGCCCAGCAAGAATGATCTTCGCACAAAACTGTTCCTGCCTGACATTATCGCTTGAACCCTCCCCGGCACTATTTTCTCAACGCCCGCAACAGACCTTCAAACTGCCGCCACGCTCCCCGCTAGGCCCAGCGTTGATCACCGTGCGAGCCACCCGCCATCGACTGCGAGTATGTGGCCTTGGACATAATCTGCGGCTTTGCTCGCAAGGAATACAGCGGCGCCGCCAATATCTTGCGGGCTGCCCCAGCGCCCTTCGGGAATGCGCTCAACAATCTGGCGATTCCGGTTCTCATCTGCTTGCAACGCCTGAGTGTTGTTGGTGGCGATATAACCAGGGGCAATCGCGTTGACGTTGATCCCTTTGGCCGCCCATTCGTTGGCCAAAAGTTTGGTCAAACCACCCACACCGCTCTTGCTTGCGGTGTAACTTGGCACGCGAATTCCGCCCTGAAACGTCAGCATCGACGCAATATTTATAATCTTGGCGCGCTCGCCATCCTGACTTGCCCAACTGATCATATGGCGGGCGGCGGCTTGGCACAGGAAGAACAGCACTTTGAGATTGGTGTCCATCACCGCATCCCAATCTGCTTCGGAGAAATCCAACGCATCCTCGCGCCGGATTATGCCTGCATTGTTGACCAGCACATCGAGCCGTCCGAACGTAGTCACGACGGTATCCACAATACCGCCAACCGGCTCAATCGAAGATAGATCAGCGGATACAGGCTCACAACGGCGGCCTAGCGCGCGAATCTTCTCTGCCGTTTCGGCCGCCTCGCTACGGCCGACTGCCGCAATATCTGCACCTGCCTCTGCCAGTGCCAGAGCAATACCCTGCCCGATGCCGGTATTGGCTCCAGTGACGAGCGCAACGCGGCCAGTCAGATCGAAAAGTTTCATTGTCATAGTGCCCTCATCGCTCCAGCATGGCTGCTGCGCCCTTCATCAGCCTAAAGGCTGCGCAAATATGAGGCGATCTCCTGATTTTGCGCATTATCGTAGAACAGCTCGGCAAACCGCTCGCCTGCAATGGCGGATTTAAGCAAATCCTGATCGACGTTCTTGAGCACGGTCAGCATATCGTTACAGCTTGCCGCCTTCAGATCGGCCAGAATGCCGCGGTTCGTCCGCATGATCTCGGCACGTTCTTTCGGGTAGCCAAGACCGCCCTCCAGTTCGAACAGCTTGCGATAGCAATCCTCCAGATTGAGCTCTGCCGCCCAGCCAAAACCTTTGGCGTACGGCATGGAAACGGCATTGCCGTCGTTGATCTGGCTGAAAAGGAAAGCGTCGGTTGGATCGATCACCAAACCGCAAAACACGCCCGGCATGGCATTGCAGGCCAACATTGATCCCATTCCGGTGCCGCAACCAGTGACCACGAAATCGGCGGCCTTGGAATTCAGCAGAATTCCGGCCAGCAATCCGTTCATGACATAGGTGAGCGAAGCACTGTCTTCCGCCGAATACATGCCATAGTTGAAGACCTGATGGCCCAGTGGTTCCGCGACCGAAGTCAGCGCGTCATGAATAATGCCATTTTTTGCGGCTTGGCTGTTTTCGGTAATCAGTGCGATTTTCATACAAAATATCTCCAGCTAGGCTTTTACCGCCTATCATATATCGGGTCCGATCAGTTCAGGGCAAGCCCTTTTGGAAACCGGTGTCATTGCTCCAATAGCGCCAAAGTCACCACCGTTTCAACAACCGATTAACTTGAGTTGCCGGATGGTCTGGCGACCGATGCGCGGTGCACCAATTCAGACTCGAAAAAGGATGGCTGCTGCGCCGCTTCTGCCACATCGATCAATTTCATTGCTGCAGCTTTGGCCATAGCCTGAATCGGCCACCCCACCGTTGTCATCGGCGGCCAGATATGCGCTGCAATGGGTGAATCATCGAAGCCGATAATGGAAATATCTTCAGGCACTTTCAGCCCGGCTTCTCTAATTGCCCGAAGCGCGCCAGCCGCCATCTCGTCGTTACACGAATATATTGCGGTTGGCAGAGCGTTGGCCTGTAGCAATTTCACGCCTGCAGCAATGCCCGAATCAAACCTGTAAGTCCCTTCTGCCACCAGTTCATCGGGAACATCCAGTCCATGACGCTTCATCGCGGAGGTAAATCCGGCCCGCCGTTCTGCGGCAGACCGGAAACCGTCGGGACCAGCGATTAACCCGATCCGACGATGCCCCATTTCCACCAGATAATCGACTGCCTTCGCGACCGCTTCGCGATCGTTGGATTGGACCAGATGTTCGTGATCGTCGAGCGTGGCAGACCCCATCCGGACGTATCCGCAATCAAGCTCTCTGCATAGCGCGGCCAAATCATCGTTTTCTGAGATGGGCGGTAAAATCAGCACCCCATGAAGACGCTGCTTCTCAAGAAATGCACGTATATCTTCCAGCATTTGAGGAGAGTGGCGATCAACCGGACGCACAACCAAGGCAAAATCCGTCTCGCGAATCGCGTCCAGCACACCTTCCTGAACGTTGAGCACCGTTTGTGCATTCGGATTGTCGTGCAACAATC
>JBATLU010000039.1:0-2199 GCA_049289475.1 Pontixanthobacter sp.
GTCTTGATCATCAACGGAATGGTGAACGTGCCTGTTGCGACGACATTGCCGACCGAACTGCCAACCATGGTTCCAAGCCCTGCGCTGGCCGCCATCGCCCCTTTTGCAGCTCCCCCTGTCTGACGCCCCAGAGCCGCGTTGGCGATGTTCATGATAAAGTCGCCGGTCTTCGTCGCCTGAAGCGTCGCACCGAACATCATGAACATGAACAGGTAGGTTGCCGCCACTTGCAGGCCGGTGCCGAAAAGCCCTTCATTGGTATAGGCGACAAGATAGGTGAACCGCTGCACGTCCATGCCTGCGTGGCTGAAAACACCGGGAAGATGTTCGCCGTAGAGCATGTAGAAAACGCCACAGATGCCGAGCAGCGCCAGGATAATCGACTGTCGCCGGGCAGCCTCCAGCGAAACTCCGACCATGATCAATCCGACCCAGACGTCAGTCTTGGTCAGATAGCTCGACCCCCAGACACTGAGCAGCCGCTCGTATTCGAAAACCAGATAAAGCATGCTTCCCACGGCAGCTGCGGCTGCGGCCACATCCAACACGATCTGGAAGAACTTCACATTGGGCTTCGTGGATCGCTCACGGCCAAGAAAGGCGAGGAAAAGCATGGCAGCGGCAAACAGGGCCAGGTGCACGACGGTCGTCTTGTAGGGGCCAAAGAAGGTCGCATAAATCATGTATGCGAAAAGCATCAGGCCGATGGCGCGCAGCAACAGATTGACCGCTCTGGGAAAGCCGGATGCTGTCATGGCGCTTCCGCCGGTGTCTTCGCTGCATACCGGTTGTGGATCGTTGCAAGCCTTTTCAGCATTGCATCGCGCGCTGCCTTGATATGCGAAAGGCTGGCATCGCGAGCTTCATGTCTGTCGCGATTGGTCAGGGCATCGGTAAGCCTGCGCATCTCTGCAAGCGATGCCCGGCGCCTATCGGGATCCTGCATGGTCTGGCCGCGCAAATAGTAGATGCGGTCAATCACGTTTTCCAAGGCGCGGCCCATCTCTGCATTCCCGCAACCTGAAAACAGGATGTCGTAGTAGCGTTCCTTGGCGTTTCTGATCCAGCCCACGTCAAAGCTGGACATGCTGGCCTCCAGCGCTGTCTGTGCACTGCGCAGGGCGACGGTATGATCTTCCGAGGCGCGCTCCGTGAACAGTTCGGCTGCCAGCGCCTCAACCGGCAATCGCAACTCATAAATTTCCTCGATATTTTTGCGGCTCAACAGGGCCACGCGAAAACCGCGATAGGACTGACGCTCTATCAGGCCCTTGGCTTCCAGATGCGACAGGCATTCGCGCAGGATCGACCGGCTTACACCGGTCAATTCACTCAGTTCGCGCTCGACAAGCTTTTGACCCGGCCGGAAATGCCCATCGAGAATTGAGTCCCGCACAAGGCTCTGCGCCCGGCCCCTCAAGGTCAGGTCCGCAGGCTCCGTTTTGATTGCCGGAGCATCGCTCACCAATTGTTCCCGCCGGTTTTCCATGATCGACTCGAAGCCCCCTCTCTTCTTGTATGCTATTTTTGTATACAATTATGGTCAACAATTTTTTCCCGCGCCTATGTTTGCAGACGCGTGCGTGTCGGAGGAAAATCGCCTGAGGCGTAACCGCGGTGTTGTCAGAGGAAAGCAATATGGTAGGCTCGCACCCGTCTGGCCTGCCGGGAAAGCTGCGCTAAAGAGAGCATTTCTTTCTGTGAACGGGTGGTTTTGATCCAATTGCAGGGGCCGGAACGAAAAAGCCGTTCAGACAACTTTCCTCTGACAATACCCACCTCGACCATGCACCGCGATGGCCACCCGGGATTGCACCGAACGCGCCGGCGAAATTGCACCACGTCCTCGGGCATCAACCTGGGGTCAGGGCCCAAGCCTCCCGGCATGCGCAAATCCTCACCCTTCCACCAAATCCGGGCAAGTCCACCTACAGTGCGCCGATGGGCGCTCTATAAAATGCCGACCGTCAGCAATCTGATCGCCATCAGGGATATGACCGCCAGTACGGTGTAGTTGAACATGCGCGCATCGAAGCGTCGGCCGATCCATGCCCCAATCGGCATGAAGCAGGCGATCGGCAGCAGCGCGAAGACGCTTTCGGCAAGGTCGACAGGCGTGATAAGGCCGGCGACTGCGTAGGAGCCCATCTGAACGATCGAGAGGAAGCAGTAGAGCGTCGAAATCACAAAAATATAGGC
>JBATLU010000040.1:0-10836 GCA_049289475.1 Pontixanthobacter sp.
CGCTCCGGCAGCGACGGGCACCGATACTGGCGGCTCGATCCGCCAGCCAGCCGCCTTTGCCGGTATTACGGGTATCAAGCCGACTTACGGACGGTGCAGCCGCTGGGGCGTGGTGGCGTTCGCCTCCAGCCTCGATCAGGCAGGCCCGATGGCGCATGATGTGCGCGACTGCGCAATCATGCTCGGCGCGATGGCGGGTTTTGATCCCAAGGATTCGACCAGCCTCGACCTGCCCGT
This sequence comes from Pontixanthobacter sp., assembly GCA_049289475.1. Classification (GTDB taxonomy): domain Bacteria; phylum Pseudomonadota; class Alphaproteobacteria; order Sphingomonadales; family Sphingomonadaceae; genus Pontixanthobacter. The sequence goes on from JBATLU010000040.1 coordinate 238, forward strand.
CCCCGATTGGGAAGGCGGTTTGAATAGCGATCTCAAGGGCAAGAAAGTCGGCATCCCGCGCGAATACCGGATGGACGGCACCGACCCCGAAATCCTTAAGAGCTGGGATGACGGGATTGCATGGCTGAAAGATGCGGGCGCCGAGATCGTCGATGTCAGCCTGCCGCACACCAAATATGCGCTGCCCGCCTATTATATCATCGCCCCGGCAGAAGCCTCGAGCAACCTCGCGCGCTATGACGGCGTGCGGTATGGTTTGCGCGATTTGCCAGAGGGTGCAGGCTTGCAGGATATGTACGCCGCAACCCGCGCCGATGGTTTCGGTGACGAAGTTAAGCGCCGCGTGCTGATCGGCACCTATGTGCTGAGCGCGGGCTTCTACGATGCCTATTACAATCAGGCGCAAAAGGTTCGCGCGCTGGTGGCGCAGGACTTTGAAAAGGCGTGGGAGCATTGCGATGTGATCCTCGCGCCGACAACGCCCACCGCCAGCTTCGGGCTGGGCGAGAAGACCGACGATCCGCTGGCGATGTATCTCAACGATGTGTTTGCTGTGCCAGCATCGCTGGCGGGATTGCCCGCGATGTCTGTGCCATGCGGTGTGAACTCAGAAGGGTTGCCGCTGGGCTTGCAGATCGTCGGCAAGGCGTTTGACGAGCAAGGCGTGCTGAACGCTGGCCTCGCTATTGAAGAGCGCGCCGGGTTTGCGGCCAAGCCGGAGAAGTGGTGGTGAGTGTTTTTGGCGAAGCGTTGCTGTTCTCAATCGAGGCTGCAGATGATCTCGCCAGTGGCCCTCGCAGACAAGAGCTGAACAATTCTGAGATCAAAGCACACAAGCGTGCGCTTTGGCGAGAAGTCATTCGATTGAACCGACGAGATAAGACATGAGCAATTACCGCATCCAAGGGGCAACTGGCGAATGGGAGGTCGTGATTGGCCTTGAGGTCCATGCGCAGGTCACGTCAAACTCCAAGCTGTTCAGCGGCGCGGATACGACTTTTGGCGCAGAGCCCAATACGCAGGTGTCGCTGGTCGATGCCGCGATGCCCGGAATGCTGCCTGTCCCCAATGCCGAATGCATCCGCCAAGCGGTGCGCACCGGCATGGCGATCGAGGCGCAGATCAACAAATATTCGCGGTTTGACCGGAAGAACTACTTCTACGCCGATTTGCCGCAGGGCTATCAGATTTCGCAGCTCTACCACCCCATCGTGGGCGAGGGGCAGCTGCTGATCGAGAAGGACGAGAAGGCCGGTATTCCTGAAGACAAGATCATTGGGATCGAGCGGATTCACGTCGAACAAGACGCGGGCAAGCTGATGCATGACCAGCATCCGACCATGTCCTATGTCGATCTCAATCGTTGTGGTGTCGCGCTGATGGAGATTGTCTCCAAGCCCGATATGACCTCGCCCGCCGAGGCGGGAGCCTATGTCCGCAAGCTACGCTCGATCCTGCGCTATGTCGGATCGTGTGACGGCAATATGGAGCAGGGTTCCATGCGCGCCGACGTCAACGTATCGGTCCGCAAAGTTGGCGATACCGAACTCGGCACGCGCACCGAGACGAAGAACGTCAATTCGGTTCGCTTCGTGATGGCGGTGATTGAAAGCGAAGTGCGCCGTCAGGTCGATCTGATCGAAGATGGCGGCACGGTGGTGCAGGAAACGCGCCTCTACGATCCGGACAAGAATGAAACACGGTCGATGCGCTCCAAAGAAGACGCGCATGATTATCGTTATTTCCCCGACCCCGATCTGTTGCCGCTGAATCTGGAGGATTCCTTCCTTGAAGAATGCCGCGCTAGCCTGCCCGAACTGCCCGACGCCAAGCGTCTGCGCTATACCGGCGAATTGGGGCTGACCGACTATAACGCCGCGCAATTGACGCTGGAGGTGGAGGTCTTTGCCCGGTTTGAAACGCTGCTGGCGGAAACCGCCGCAGCCTTGGGCAAGAGCGAGGCCGATGTTGCCACGCAGGTTGCCAACTGGACGCTCTCGGTCGCGCCGGGCGTGATCAAGAACATCGGTGACGAGGCGAAGCTGGAATACAACACCGCCGCCGCCAATGCCGCGATCCTGAAAATGGCCGATAGCGGCGAAATCAGCGGTGCGCAGACCAAGGAAATCTACGAGCTCGTTCTCAAAACCGGCCGCGATCCGGCGGAAATTGCCGAGACAGAGGGCCTGAAACAGGTCAGCGACACCGGCGCAATCGAAACCGCAATCGACGCGATCATCGCTGCCAATCAGGACAAGGTCGAACAATATCGCGGCGGCAAGGACAAGCTGTTCGGCTTCTTCGTGGGTCAGACGATGAAAGCGATGCAGGGCAAAGCCAATCCGGCGGTGGTCAATGAATTGCTGAAGGGCAAGCTGGGCTGACCTCGATCGTCCTCGTCCAACCGGAAATTCCCGGCAATACCGGCGCAATCGGGCGTACCTGTGTGGCGCTCGATATGGAGCTGGTGCTGATCCATCCGCTTGGCTTCGATATTTCGGACAAAAGGGTGAAGCGCAGCGGCCTTGATTACTGGCCGCATATCCGCCTGACCGAATTTGCTAGCTGGGATGCGTTTCTGGCGGAGCGTGCCCCGCGCGAAAACCAGATGTTCCTGTTCGAAGAATATGCCCCGCGCAATTTCTACGAACCCGACTATCCCGAAGACGCCTATCTGGTGTTTGGTCAGGAAACCAAGGGGATGTCGCCAGCAATCGTTGATGCGCACCGGGGTCAGATGGTCAGCCTGCCGATGCGGTCGGACAAGGTGCGGTCATTGAACCTGGCAAATACAGTCGCGGCAGCGGCCTATCAGGCATTGAGAAACCACCTGCCGCGCTGACTTCAGGAAATGCCTGCTGGGCTGCTTCTAGTGGCTTTTGAGTGGTTACGAGGAAACAACAACCTTGGCGCGCCCTTGCCATTGCTCACTGCATCCACAAACAGGTTGATCATCGCCGTGGATTAACGGGAAGCGGATCAGGCTGTGATCAATGATTTCCTGCCAAGGAAACTGGACCGCTGAAGTTGCTTGACTTGCTGAAGTAATGTTAACTACTGATACTATTTTTCGGGGGGTATCATGAAGAAATATTTATTTCTCCTTAGCATGTCAGGGGCTGTTTTTTTGACCGGCTGTGCGACGGAGCAAAATCCTGTCGACCAGCGAAATAGTGCTTTGACACAGGGAAACGTTCAGCTCAATCTCAAGGTTGGTGAGACAAGCAAATCAGAAGTATTGGATGTTTTTGGTGCACCAAACATAACAACAAGAGACTCGTCTGGCAGCGAGGTTTGGTCTTATCAAAGGCATGCGCGTGTATCCCAATCATCTAGCTCTAGTAATTTTTGGACGATCCTTTTAGTAGGCGGTGGAAGCTCGGCTTCTGGATTTTCAGAAACATCTAGAACTATGACGCTAATTATTAAATTTAGCGAAAATGACATCGTTTCAGATTTCAGGAGTAGAACAAGTGATTTTTAAGAATCTTGCGAGTCTTTTTTCAGCCATAATTGTCGGCACTCTTATTTTAACTTCAGCGCCTGCAGAGGCCGCGAAAAAGCCCAAAATGACGCCGATGGAGCTTCAATCAATTCAATCAAGAGAATTTGAAGTTTCGAAAGATATGGCATTCGGGGCCGTGATGACGGTAATCCAAGATTTGGGGTATACTGTTGAGTCCGCTGACTTGGGTTCAGGGTTCATTACCGCTGCTAGCCCGACAGAAAACAAAACAGGATTTTTCGAAGCACTGGGTGGATCGAGCGCTTCGGGAAATACCGTGATGACGGCATTTTTGCTTCAAATGCCTAACGGCCGAACAAGGATAAGATTGAATTTTGTAAATACAAAGAGTTCGTCGACTGCCTATGGACGAGATAGTCGTCAGGACAAGCCTATCTTGGAGGCGTCTGTTTACAACAATGCTTGGGAACGTATCGATGAAGCTTTGTTCGTGATGGGGGCATTGGTGGAACCGTCTCAGCCTGCATCTAAGTCATCTGATGTAGAATCCGATGATGATGAACCAGTTGAAGCAATCTCGCAGAATAATGAAGGATCAAGCGACTAATTATTTTCCCTGAGATTCGCCGCGTGTGAGGAGCGTTGGGCGCAGAAGAGATTCAGATGAAGAAACTTGTGATAATTTTCGTTGGTATTTCATTGACAGGCTTTCCAACCGCTGGGCCAGCGCAGGAGAGGCAAGAAGCTCTAGTTTCTGAATCTGCTGGTCAATCAATTTTGACCATTTCAGCCGCTCAGCGGTTGGATGAAAACGTTGGTATTCGCCGAGGTGGGTGGATTTGTTTGCCAAATGGCAGGTTTGAGCGCGCAGATTTCGCTTCAACTGATATTGAGCTTATGGCCGCTTTCTTATCAGCATCGAGTGAGTTGAACCGTGATCCGGGCAGAAGCTCAATTAGATCCATCATCTTATCAGATATTGACGTGGTTCTCTGTGCAAGAAATTTTCTTCCTGGGAAATCTAAATACTACAGCGGTGAAGCTAATTTCACATTCATTGTAGAGAATATGGAAGGTAAGATTGAGGCAAAATTTGTTAATCTTACCATTTCCAAAAAAGATCCAAAAACTGAATCTGAAATTCTCAAATTGGCTTTTGCGAACCTACTAAAAGCAATTTCTTAGCGAAATTTGGATGCTAATTTTGTCAACAAAAAGGCCCCGTCTCCAATCCGGAAACGGGGCCTTTTCTTTATGCAATTTGCACGTGACTGGATTAGGCGGTGCGGGTTCCCGTCATCGCCATCGAACCGAATGCTCCGGCGTTGACCGAACCGGTCAGCGCGTCTCCGTCGATGGTCGCAGTGCCTTCGAGTTTCATCGGCATTGGAACGGTCATGTTCATCGTCCAGGTCAGCGTGTTGCCGTCGATCTTACCGTTTTCCAAATCCATGCCGCCCATTGCGCCCGCATTGGTGCCGCTGAATGTGCCATCGCCATTGTCAACGATAGTAACGGTGCTCTTCTGGTCGCCCATCGGGCTTTTGGTTACGCAATCATAGGTTCCGGCTACAGACATTCTCATTCTCCATTTTTGAACTCGCAGCGTTGTTCCAGCTGCTGACACTGATGTAAATAGTAAAGTTGTAGGGTTGAACGGCGGCTTACTCGCTGTCGGACTCGCCTTCCGTCTCGCGCACTTCGACCGGCAGGCCGAGCTGGTCGAGTTGCGGGCGGACCACGGCAGCATCTCCGACGATCACAAACACCAGATCATTACCCCGGAAGGATGCTTTGGCCGCATCGTCGAGTTGCTGTGCGGTCAGCGCCTCATATTTGGCGGCGAGCGATTCGTAATAATCATCCGGACGGTCGAGCGTGATGATGTTGACCACCCCGCCGAGGACATCGCGGCTGGTTTCAAACTGGCCGGGCAATTCGCGGACATTGCCGTTGATTAGCCGGGTCAGCTCTTCCTCGGTCACGCCCTGATCAGAGGTGAAAGCCGCGAGGTCTTTTCGCAGTTCAGCCACCGAATCGCCGGTACGGTCGGCCTGAACCGGCGCGTAGAGGACGAAGCTGGTCCGGTCGATTGGCGACTGGAGCAAGCTGCGGACGCCGTAAGACCAGCCCTTGGTCTCGCTCAAATTCATATTGATCCGACTGAGGAAACTGCCGCCAAACACTTCATTGGCCGACCGCAGAACCGTCAGATCGTCGGTGCCCTTGAAGTCGAGCACGCGCCCACCAAGGATGACCGACTGCGGTGAATTGGGGCGGTTGACCAGAATGATCCGCGATTCCGGTGTCGGGATCGCTGCATCATAGGTTTTGATCGGCGCAGGCACGTTGGGTGCCTTCCAATCGCCAAAGCTGGCGTTGAGCAAGCGCACCGTTTCTTCGAGGGTCGTGTCGCCGACCACAAAGACGCGGGCTTTGTCAGGTCGCAGCCACAGGCGGTGGAAATCGGTAAGTTCTTCGCGGGTGAGGGTTGCAACCACCGCTGGATCGCCCGTTCCGCTGGGGGGGATACCGTATGGGTGATCGCCAAACAGGATCGGGGCGAGCGCCCGCTGGCCGATTGCCGCCGGATTGTTCAGCTCGTTGGTGATCCGTGTCAGTTGTTGGGCGCGTACCCGTTCCAGATCGGTCGGGGCGAATGCCGGATTGCGAATATAGTCGGCGAGCAAATTGAGCGAACCGAGCAAATTGGGCGACACTGCATCGAGGCCGAACGAAGTTGTATCGGCATCAGCGGAGGCGAAAATAGACGCCGCAAGTTTTTCGCGCTCGACCGAAAAGGCTGCCGAATCGAAATTGGCGGTGCCTTCATCCATCGCCTGCAACATCAGCGATTGAAGGCCGAGGCGGTCCTTCGGATCGGCGGAATATCCGGCATCGAATGTGACACGGACGCTGACCACCGGAACAGCGTCCCGCTTGGCAAAATAGACCTCCATCCCGTTGGCGAGTGTGGCCCGTTCGATGTTGGGAAAGTCGAGCGGCTTCAATTCGCCAACGTCGGGCAATTTCGACCGGTCGGCTACTGCCTCCGCCGGAAGGCCGGTGCTGGCCGAGCCCTGCAGGGTGACGGGGTTGATATAGAATGCCGGCTGCATCGCGCCGGTTTCAGGGGAAATGACAAAGCCGCCGCGTTTTTCGCCGCCTTCGGTCCGGTCGCCTGGTTCCACAGTCAGTTCGAATACGGGGCGTGAAAGCCATTTGGCGGTCACATCGCGCACTTCGTCTGGCGTCAATGCTGCCGCGCGGCGCAATGTGGTTTTGTAGGCGTCGGGGCTGCCTTCATACAGCAGGCCTTCTGCCAGTGTTGGCGCCTTGCCATTGAAGCCACCAATTTGCTCCAGCCCACGAATTTGCCCTGCGGCATAGACGGTGGTGGCGCGCTGGATTTCTGCGTCGGTTGGCCCTTCTGCGATAAATTTGGCGATTTCAGCATCGAGTGCTGCCGCCAGAACATCCTTGTCAACGCCGGGACGGACATCGGCAGAGACCACGAATTGTCCTGCCTGCGCGAAGATTTCAGCGCTAGTGGTTACCCGGACCGCCAGTTCTTGTTCGCGTACAAGACTGTTGTCTAGCCGCGAGCTGGCCAGTCCGCCCAAGATCGTCGCCCCCATCGAAAGCGGCAGATAATCAGGATTGTCCAGGCCGGGAACCGCCCACATCCGGTAAAGTCGCGGCGTTGCTACACGGTCATAGATGGTTTTCTGCAATGGCGCATCTAGCGTGGGAACCGGCGCTTCAACTTTGGGGGTTTCGGGGCCGGGCTTGATCGCGCCAAACCATTTGGCCACCTTGTTTTTTGCAGTTGCAAGATCGACGTCCCCGGCGAGCACCAGCACCGCATTGTTAGGGCCGTAATTGTCGCGGAACCATTGTTTCACATCTTCCAGCGTTGCGCTGGAAAGGTCATCCATCGAACCAATGGTCGAGTGGTGATAGGGATGCCCCGAGGGGTAGAGGTTTTCGAGCTGCTCATATTCGAGCAGGCCATAGGGCTGGTTGTCTCCCTGACGTTTCTCATTCTGGACAACGCCGATCTGGTTATCGAGCTTCTCCTGCGTCACCGCGCCGAGCAGATAGCCCATGCGGTCGCTTTCGAGCATCAATGCGCGGTCGAGCGCGGCGGTGGGGACGCTTTCGAAATAGTTGGTCCGGTCAAACCATGTCGTGCCGTTGAGGTCGGTCGCGCCAATTTGTTGGAGCGGTTCGAAGAAATCGCCGGGCGCATTTTCCGACCCGTTGAACATCAGATGTTCGAACAAATGGGCAAACCCGGTCTTTCCTTTGGGCTCGTGCTTCGAGCCGACATTGTACCACACCGACAGGGCAACCAGCGGCGCCTTGCGGTCAGTGTGAACCAGCACGGTCAGACCATTGTCGAGCTTGAATTGGTCGTAAGGAATGGAAACGGCATCGATCAGTTCGGAAACGGGGGCGGGGGCCGTTGCATCCGCTGCGGGCAGGCTTGTTGCGACAGTTGGTTCGGTGCCGGTGGTCTGGCACGCAGCCAAAGAAAGGGCAAACAGGCTTGCCGTAGCAAAGCGGGCGATAGGCTTAAGACGCATTTTCAGTCCTCTGAATTCAAAGTCAAATCGGTATTTTCAAGTCGCAATCCTAAGCAGGATCTACCTGTTGGTCACCGTTTTTCGATGAGTGGCGTTTTCCAGCGCATCAACGCGCCAGAAATGAACCGGCTTTAGCCGATGCTGGATGAACAATTGCGCCTGATCGGTGTAATGCGGGTCTGCGGGTCTTGTGGTTGCTGCCCCGTATGGCTGGATCGATTGCGAGCGGACGCGCTTGCCCGGCTCCCATTCGACGAACATCAGGAAGCTGTCGCCATGCTTGACCGACAGGCGGCCATCGTCATCAACATCCCACAAGGTCGATGCGCGCAAGGTGTCGCTGCCGCCATCAAGCGGGAGATCAACGTCACCCTGGCGCAAGCGGAGCAGTTCGCTCATCGGAGGATCGATCCGGCCGAAATGGGTTTTCAGATGCTCGACTGACTTCTCCAGTTCCTCGCGCGGATCGGGTAAGGGCTTGTTCTGGTATTCGGCGCTCATCCATGGACGTATCATCAGCAGGGCGAGTGCATCGGCTTTGCCCACGCTGTCTGAAGTCATGTCCCAACTGGCGAGCAATTTCTGGCCGCGCTGCAATTCGGTGTCATCCGATAGATCGAGAGCGGCGACCCCATCCATCATATCAGCGACATAACCAGCGCGGACATAGCCGGTGTCATATTTTATGCTCTCGAGCGTTTTCCGGTCGATGACCGGATATTGCGCCATCAGCTGTTCGACCCGGCGGGCACGATTGGTCATTTTTAGCTCGACCCCCATTTCGGGCGGAACGCTGGCCGGGTCAATATCGTCGACCGGACCCGCAGCGGAAAAAGGTTGATTGTTGGAGTTGTAGACCCAGCCGCTCAACGGATTGACCACTTTGGGGATCGCATCATAGGCGACCGTGCCGTGCCAGATCAGCTTGCTGTCATTGCCCGGCAGAATGTTGCGCCAATCGGGGCCAGCCGGTCGGTCGGGGATGGCGGCGTTATAGACATAGGCAATGTTGCCTTCCTGATCGCCGTAGATGAAATTGGTCGAGGGAATATCCATCCGCGCAATGATGCTCTGCCATTCGGCAAACGTGCTCGCCTTGTTGAGGCGGTAGTAGGCATCAAGCTGGCCAAGATTGCCCATCCCGCCATAACGGATTGCGAAGAAACCCTTGTCATTCTTGATAACCGGGCCGTGCTCGCTGCGATAGAATGTCTGCGGGATAGGCAGCACCAGCGGCCCCATCTTGACCGGCAAAATTTCGTGCCGCACTTCCAGTTCGCGCCACTTACCGTCGAGTTTATAGCGCGTCCCGCTATCGTCCATTTCCAGCTTGTAGACATCGGTCATATCGGGCCGGTTGACGGTGTTGGTCCAGCCAAGATGCTCATTGTGGCCCAGAAAGGGAAACGGGCTGCCGGGGAAGTTCGCACCGGCGAAATGCCATCCCTCACCGCTTTCGACGACCATTTCATACCACGCCACGCCGCCGCGCCAAGGCTGGTGGCTGTTGGAAACAAGCCGAGTGACTCCGTCACCCGATTTGGCCGGAGCGATAGCCCATGCGTTGGAGCCCGACATGGCGCCTTCTTCGCCAGTCGCAATCGGCATGGAGCGCGCGGTCTTGACCGGTTTTGCAGGAGCGGCGACTGGCGCAGCAACCGGTGCATTTTCATAGTCGGGGATGGGCGGACCGAACTCCGGCCGCATCTCTTCGCCAGCGACCAGCGGGCCGATGATATTGCTAAGCCCGAAGAAAAACGGCTGACGCAAGGCAAAGCCAGCTGCAATATCTTCGCCGTTTACGGGAAACAGGCTGGCCAGTTTCAATTCGGCCGGATGCTGCTCGGCATATTCGTTGAGGCCGGTTGCGTAGGCGTCGAACAAGGCGCGCGTATCGGCGGGCAAGGCAGCATATTGCGACTTTGCGGTGCCGCGTGCATCGAGCAGATAATAGGCGTAATCAATCTGCACGCCTTCTTCACCAGCGATTGCGCCATAACGTCCGCGGGCCATTGCAACCACATCCTGCAAGGTGAAGAAGTCATCCTCCGCATGGGCCATCGCGATGCCATAGGCCACGTCTGCGTCGGTCTCGCCATAGATATGCGGCACCCCGAATTCGCTGCGGATAATCTCTGCGGAATAGATCTTGCCGCTTTTGGGCGCGGCCCCCGCATCGGCGGAGAAGGGCTCCCACGTCATCAACCCGACCAGAGCAACCAAAACCACGCCCAGCAAAAGCCATGCGGTGCGCGCGAACCATCGTTTCATGCAAAACCCTCTCACTTGCGGAAGGGGTAGCGGCATTTGAAGGAGCGGTGAAGCACTTACTGTTCGCAAACTACGTTTCGAACAGGGTAGTTTGCGGTAGATCAATGCAATTCGACCGGAACTTGCCAAACATCAGCAAGTGGATGCCGGAACGCGCCATACTCATACGGTGAATTTTGTTGGCAGCCAGACTGGGAACGGTGTTGGTTCACCACTATATAACAGTAACACACTTTATATGCTCGACAGCCTTGTGTGGCTGAAATACAACAC
>JBATLU010000041.1:0-5329 GCA_049289475.1 Pontixanthobacter sp.
TCTATACCGTCAGGCTGCCCAGTCCGGCCAAGCCTTTGCCATGTGGCGACTAGCGGTCATGATCGACGAGGGTGAAGCCGAGGGGACGTTGGAGGAGGCGGTTGAAATGCTCAAAGCGGCAGCAGATCTGGGATATTCCAACGCTTGGGCCAGCCTTGGCGTGATGCATGCAACCGGGCACGGAACCGACACCGATTTTGCTGCCGCGATCGAAGCTTACCAGCGGGCATCGGAAATGGGCAATTCATATGGATTTCACGGGCTGGGCGTATTGTATTATGATGGCCAAGGCGTGCCAGCAAACGATTTTGAGGCGATGGCCTATTGGTATGTCGCTGCCATGATGGACAATTCTGGTTCACAGGACAATTTTGAACAATTTGCCGGAGATTTCAGCGATGAAGAAATGGGTCGGATCTTGGCAAGAGCACAAGAAATTGCCGAGATGTTCGAATTGGATCTTATGTTTTAGACGAACAATTTTCGGGGGTTAGTTCAGCGTCCCGATGGGCTGCCCCATCCTGACGCTATCGCCTGCTTGGAGGCCAGCCAGCCACCCAACTTGGCCGGGTTCGAACAACAGGATGACGGTTGAGCCTAGCAGGAATCGGCCCATTTCCCCGCCCGCAGCCAAAGATGGCACGGTGTTATCGCTGCGGTCGAACCGCGTGATCTCGATTGTCTTGCGATGCGGCGGGATCAAGCCGCCCCACACGGTTTCAATGCTGGCGACAATCATCGCACCCACCATCACGCAGGCCATTGTCCCGTGAGCGGTATCGAAAACACAGGATAGACGTTCATTACGCGAGAAAAGGCGGGGGACATTTTCGGCGGTGACAGCGTTGACCGAGAATAAGTCGCCGGGAATGTACGTTGTATGCTTAAGCTTTCCGGCCACCGGCATGTGGACGCGGTGGTAATCGCTGGGTGAGAGGTAAATCGTCATGAAGCTGCCGCCATCAAACTTTGCCGCCAGAACTCCGTCCCCGCCCAGCAATTCTGCGGCGCTGTAACTTTGCCCCTTGGCTTGGAAGATCCGGCCTTGCTCGATGAGGCCGAGCTGGCTGATTGCGCCATCGGCGGGGCTTAGCACCTGCTTGCGCGGATCTGCCAAGGGCCTCGCGCCGGGTTTGAGGCTGCGCGTGAAAAAATCATTGAACGAGCGGAACTGTGCGAGCTCCCGTTCGGATTCGGCCATATTGACAGAATATGCCGCGGCAAACCGCCGGATCAGCCGGTCTTTCAGCCACGGACGTTCGCTGCGTGCAAGCGCACCGGCAAGCCGCGACAGGCCATGGTGCGGGAGAATATATTGCAACCAGACAAACAGGCGGCTGAACATGAATTTGCTTTCGAATTAAATGCGCTGGCGCAAAGTTTCGAAACTGCACTAGCCGGATGAAGCGCGCGGCGCGAGCCTTGGTTACCAGCGGCGGTCGTAACGCTCCAGACCTTGCCCCAGATTGTTGGGTCCGATGTTCAGCTCTTCCCCGGTCCAATCCGCCACAAATGTCGTATTGCGGCTCACCGATGGTGCGAGGCGGGCATCATTGCCTGCAATCTGCAAACCGTCCGATGGATGGATTTTCGATTCAGCGCCCACTGCAATGAAGGCCGACCAGTTTTCCTTATTCTGCCCCTGCACAAACCAGTTGTTGGTGATCTGGCCGGTTGATCCTGCGGGCAGGTCGATCATGTAGTTGGTTGCTACGCCTGCCGAATCATCAAAACTGGATGATGCGATCTCGACCTTGGCTGCACGTGCCTTGACGTAGTGGCCGCCGCGGCCCTTTTCGAAACGGCTGCGCGTGATCCGCAGTTGGCCGTAATCGCCGACATAGACCGAATGCGCACAGCCGCCGCCACCCTCGCACGTGCCGAGTCCAGAAAAGGTCGATTTGTCGATCACAATAACGCCATTGGCATCGTCAGCTGTGAGGATGCCTTGCTGGCTATCGAGGAACCAGCTTTGGGCAACCGTAAGATTACCCTTTTCGAGCCGGATACCTGCACCATTGAAATCCTGCACCGCCATCCGCTTGAAAACCAGACCCGAGACGCTGGATTCGCGGCCGCGCAAAACCAATGCCGCCTTGCCCTCACAGGTAACGCTATCAAAAATTGCACCACCTGGGCTTGCAGCCATAAAGGAAATTGAGCCAGCGGTTTGCACGGCGCATTGGCGGTGCGTGCCATCGGCAATCGCAATGGTTCCCTTACCGTCTCCGATGGAATTGACCGCTTCCTGAAGGTTGGTAAAATTCCGTCCGGTCTCGACGACGGTGAACGCGCCGCCATCCTGCGCAAAGACTGCCGCTGCCGGGATAGCTGACACTGCAAGCGCAGTGATCATACCAAACAGCTTGAATGATGGGCGGGCGGATGAGGTATCGGCGTAATGTTCCATGCCCTTGCCTTAGCGGAAAAGGGTTAACCCTCAGCTAAATATGGGACATTTCACGCCGCAATCTATTGCCTCCAGCGCCAACCACCCTTTGTCCGCTTCTTTGAGACGGCGATGACCAGAATTGTAGCCATTGCCATGCCGGTACCCGCTAGAATGGAAGCCCCCAAATTGTTGGTGTTTAGGAGCAACCCAAGCGCGCCCATCACGGCAATGTAGGCGAGCAACAAAGCTCACCCCTGCCATGCAATCGGAAGACCGGCGCCATATCCGAAGCGCTTCGGGGCAAACCAGTCGCCGTCTTCTAGGAATTTGTGAAACATGCTGTCCTCCTGATTTTAGACCGATTTTGCCGGTCTTCCCCGTTTCGATCGTGCGGTTACCGAAACATTGACCCCGCGCCGGTTCAGCGCTTCTCTCAACAATATTTCAATCTGCGCATTTGCCGACCGCAATTCATCCGCTGCCATCCGCTCGACCGCAGCGTGTACCGCCGGGTCGAGACGAAGGGCAAAGGCTTTTTTGGATGTCGAGCTTGGCATCGTGCCGCGTTCCCTTGGCGCCGATCAATACAGCGAGCCGGCATTGACCACCGGACTCGCTTCTTTCTCTCCGCACAGTACAACCAGCAGGTTAGAAACCATCGCTGCGCGGCGCTCGTCGTCGAGCTCGACGATATTATCTTCGCTGAGCTTGGTCAGCGCATCTTCGACCATGCCAACCGCGCCGAGCACGATCTTCTTGCGTGCAGCGATAATCGCATCGGCCTGCTGGCGTTTGAGCATCGCGCTGGCAATCTCTGCGGCATATGCGAGATGCGTGAGCCCGGCTTCGTCAACTGTAATCCCGGCGACCATCAACCGGTCATTGAGCTCTTCGAGCAACTCGCGGTTGACCGTTTCACCGCCCGAACGCAGCGTGACTTCTTCGCCCTCGAAATCATCATAAGGATGGCGCGAGCCAACGGTGCGCAAACCTGCCTCGATCTGTATGTTCACAAATTCCTTGTAATCGTCGACGTCAAAGCTGGCTTGCGCCGTATCGGAGACGCGCCACACCACATTGCAGGCAATCTCGATCGGATTACCGCGCAAATCGTTGATTTTCACACGTTCAGAGTGGATGTTGTGCGCTCGGGCGCTGACTTTTTTCCGGATCATCCACGGCCATACCCAGCGCAGACCCTCGGTCCGCTCTGACCCGCGATATTCACCGAACAGCGTGATGACCGCTGCCTGATTGGGCTGGATCATAAAGAAACCCGAGGCGATAATCAGCAAGCCCAGGATCGAACCGAGCAGCGTGCCCGCGAACATAAGCTTTTGCGCTTTGACAGCGCCATTAGGTGGCGCCCCATTTATAACCATCCACACCGCCAATGCGGCAAACGCGACCAGCACCAATAACATGATATAGCCATTATAGGATACTGCCGGGCGCTCCCGGCTAACGTTCATGGCCCCCTTACGTTCGGACATAATAAACCCCTTTCGATATAATTATGATATCATATTTATATCGATTCGCCGAAATGTCAATGGCGCTTGAGAACTGCCAGAAATGCGTCACCAAAGGCGGTGAGTTTCTTCGCGCCTACCCCGCCGATTTGCGAGAACTGCTCTAGCGACGCGGGCCGCGTGGTCGCCATCTCGCGCAGTGTGGCGTCGTTGAAAATCACATAGGGCGGAACTTGTGCTTCCAGCGCCAACTCGCGTCGCAAATCGCGCAGCGCCTCGAACAAAGGATCACCGACCGGGTTGGGAGCGCCTCCACCACGTCCGCGGCGGATCTTTTTGGGCGGGACAACAATTTCAACCGTCTTTTCGCCCTTTAAAATGGCGGGTGCATCGCCGCCAAGTGCAAGCCCGCCATGCTCGGTCGAAACCAGCGCGCCGCGCGCCTGCAAGGCGCGCGAAATCGGCTGGAGCAGTGCGGCCTCCTCCGCGCTGACAATTCCGAACACGCTCAGCTGGTCATGACCCCGCTGTTCAACGCGTGCGTCGTTACTGCCGGTCAGAACTTTCTGGATATGGCCGAAGCCGAAACTCTGGCCAGTTCGATACACCGCCGAGAGCAGTTTGCGCGCGACCTGCGTGGCGTCGGTTACGCCGGGACGTTCGAGGCAATTGTCACAATTTCCGCAAGTCTCCGGCGGCTCCTCGCCAAAATAACGCAGCAAAATCGCCCGGCGACATTCAGCGGTTTCCACCAGACTGGCGAGCATATCAAGCCTTGTGCGCTCATCGCCGCGCCGTTCCTCTGGCAGTTCTGACAGTCGCTGCCGCGCCTGCGCAAAATCTGCTGCACCCCAGAACATCACCGCGCTGGCCGGATCACCGTCGCGACCGGCGCGGCCTGTTTCCTGATAATAAGCCTCGATCGATTTGGGGATTCCGGCATGGGCGACGAAACGGACATCGGGTTTGTCGATACCCATCCCGAAGGCAATCGTCGCCACAATCACCATGTCTTCTGAAGATACAAACGCAGCCTGATTCACAGCGCGCTCTTCAGCCGGCAGGCCAGCGTGATATGGCAGCACAGTCCTTCCGGTCGCCGCCGCCAGCTTGGCTGCGAGCTCCTCCACCTTCCTGCGGGTGGAGGCATAGACGATCCCAGGACCAGGATGGCGCGCCATCAGTTCGGTAATCTGACGCACGGGATTATCACGGTGGCGGATTGTATAACGAATGTTGGCGCGGTCAAACCCGGCCAGAACCAGACCGTCCTGCGGAATGCCCAGCTGGGTCAGAATATCGGCCCGTGTTCGTACATCGGCGGTTGCGGTCAGTGCGAGGCGAGGAATGTCGGGAAATCTGTCGAGCAGCGGCAACAATTGGCGATAATCGGGCCGGAAATCATGCCCCCATTCAGAAACGCAGTGCGCTTCGTCGATTGCAAACAAGGCAATCGACGCAGAGC
>JBATLU010000042.1:0-9813 GCA_049289475.1 Pontixanthobacter sp.
ACGCCGCCGCTGCGGTCGGGGCCAAGCTGGCCGTTATCTTCGGGCTTTACTTCGCGCGGTGTATATTCCTCCACATCGCCGCGCGCCAATTGCCACGGGCGGCGCAAAGGTTCGAGGCCCTTGTTGATGTCGATCAGCGTGTTTGGATCGGAATATGGGCCGGAGGTGTCGTAGACGCGCACCGGCGGTTCGCCGCTGGTCGGCTCCAGCTCAATCTCGCGCATCGCAACTTTAATATCGGGATTGCCCGGCGCGGGTACATAGATTTTGCGGCTGCCTCGGATCGGCCCGGTGGTCACGCCAATTTCAATAGGGGAGTTGATGTCGGCCATGCGCGTAGTCTCCAATTGCGGAGTGCGGATGTCCAATTAGAACAGGCCCGCTCCCTCCGCCGATGTTAGTCGGTTCAGGTTCAACGGGTCGTGGGGTGCAAAACCCACCTCTCAGCGCAAGCACGCTCCCCGGGGATGCGCCCGGTTCTAGTCTGAAAAGAGCACCCCGTCCAGCCGCACCGCGATTGACTTGAACTTCTCTGCCCGCCATTCATTTCCGCACAATGAAACTCCCCGAAGCCAAGATTGATGTCCGCCGGATGGGCCGCGAAGGGGAGCCGCTGGTGGTGATCGACAATTTCAGCGGGATGGCTGACGAATTGCTCGAGACGGGCCGCAATGCGCAATACCAGCACGCAGGCGCTTCCTATCCTGGCATACGGTCATGGGCTGAACCGGACTATCTCGACCGGCGGCGCGAGTTGATGATGCAAGTGATGCAGCGCGTGTTCGGGTTTAGCCGCGGGGTGCGGCTCGATGCCTCGACTTACTCGCTGGTGACTTTGCGCGAAGAGGAACTCGCGCCGCTCCAGCGCATCCCGCATTACGACCATTCTGGCGGTGAGATCGTGGCCATCATGCACTATCTACTCGGCCCCGAAACCGGCGGCACCGCATTTTACCGCCACCGCCGCACCGGCTTCGAGACTGTTACGCCTGCACGTGAAAATGCCTATAATGCGGCGCTCGCGCAGGATGAACGAGAATACGGCATGCCTGCTGCGCGGTACTGCCATGGCGACAGCGACTGGTTTGAAATGATCGATCAGGTCGAAGCGCAATCCGACCGGCTGGTGCTCTATCGCGGGCGTCAACTCCATTCAGGCGTAATTCCTGATCCCGCCGCACTCTCGGCGGATCCCCGCGAAGGGCGGCTGACGATCAATATGTTTATTCAGGGGTCGTGAACGCTTCCTCGACCAACAAGGCATTTTTGCGCTAATCCATTTCAGCAGAGGCGCAGGTAATTGACAGCCTGCACGATTTGCACTTGCGCCGACAGCGAAAATTTAAATAAGTGCAATTGATCACTGAGGACCCTCGATATCTATGCCGTTTGCAACCATCAAAATCATGCGCTTGGTATTGAGCGCTGCGCTAATTCTTGCAGTTTTACCTGTATTGCCCGTTCACGCGCAAGGTTACAGCAGCGAGATGGTCGACGAACAAATCCGCAAAATGCAGTCGGATTATGACCAAGGTAAGGATTGGGCTTCGCGCGGATTGGATTATTACGATCAAGGGCAATATTCCCAGTCCTGCGCAGCGTTTCGCAATGCCGTGCAATTTTTCCAAGCTTCTGCCAGCTCAGCGAAAGCGCTGGCCCGATCCAATAGTGCAAATGTGAACAGCAGAGAACTTTATGCGATGGGTGAGGATGCCGACGATATGGCACGCCGCGCAGATTATAACGCTGGCGGAATTTGTGAAATGGCAGGAAATTAGCCCATCCCTAAAAGCTAAGGCATGGAATTCGGACATTCGGTTTTGTCCGCTTCGTCCAGGCCCGTCTGGGTAAAGTGCTTGACCATGCTTTACCGCCTCGATGCAGCCGCAGCAGCAATCGCGGATAATTTCGGACTAGGCCGTAGCAATGACCCATGGGCTGGCGGCTATGTAGCGCCTGCCGGTTTCGCGCCGGTCATTACTGCGGGCCGCGAATTTATTACCGGGCCGCGCCCCAATAACCCAAACAATGCGCCTACCCGCCCGCGCATGATCCCGCGCGTATGGGGTGTACCGCCGCCGCCGAACGTACCCTATGACGGGCACAATGCAGTGCTGAGCGTGCGCAATTCCGACAGCCCGTTCTGGATCGGCAATCTGCGCAACAGTGAGTTTCGCTGCCTGATCCCCGCGACTGCATTTATGGAATGGGGCAGCGGGACGGACGCAGAGGGCCGCCGCATCCAGCATTGGTTTGCAGCCAGCGACCAACCGATCTTTGCCTTTGCAGGGGTGTGGAAGGACAGCGAAGTGCCCAGCTTTGCTCTGCTGACCTGCGAGGCAAATGCCTTGCTTCGCGGGCTTCGGCATGAGAGGATGCCGGTAATCCTGCCTCCCGATGCAGATGCGTATCAAACATGGCTCTACGCCGATTGGGCGCGCGCCAAGCTGTTGATCCAGCCCTATTCCTCCTCGCTGATGCGCCTGATCGAACCCGGCCCTATAGCCGAAACATCGCGGCAATCGTCAGCGCCGCGCCCAACATAAATGTCACCATCGGCCAGCCGCGCCGCATATGGGCAAGATTGCGCAGCCAGAAATGGAAATAGATGTCGGAAAAGCCGATTACCGCCAGCGCCTCTACCATCATCAAAGCGCCGAGCGCCTTCATAAGACAGGTCAGAATATCCGCCGGAATCCATGGGTTGGCGAGATAGATTACCGCGCCTGCAAACAGTTCGAGCATCCCGCTGACCAATTGCAGCGCGGGCGATTTTTCTATCTCCGCCACCATCGTACGCCACACGCCCGGTTTGCGCAACGCACCAATCGCGGCGAAAAGGGTGAAAGCCCCGAGCAGCAACGCGGTCCAAGCGGTCGGGTCGATCAGATTATCCATAGCAATTCATCCCTCTCGCCCTAAATTCCCCGCGTGCTCTATGCGTGTGCTTCTGCCGGTTGCAGCGATGCCTCCCCCTCTGATCGCGCATGATAGACAAATTCGGTGCCCTTCAGATCAATGCAGGGGAACTGGTCCTTCTCGAGCCAGTAATCCTGATTATGGCGCCACTCGGGCTTATCCCCCCGCTTCGGCATCTGGTCGAGCCCGCGCATGAGATAGCCGGGATTGAAATTGTCCCGCTCGATCCACGGGTGCAATTCCATTCCCTTGTCTTCCGGACGCAGCGCAACCTCGACCCGGTCTGCGCCCACAGCATCCATGTGGTTGAGCAGGCCGCAGATGAAGTCCGCCTGCATATCCACCCGCAAGGTCCAGCTGGCGCGGAAATAGCCCATCACCCAGCACATATTGGGCACGCCGGTAAACATCATCCCGCGATAGGTTATGCTATCATTCCAATGCACCGGATCGCCATCAACGCTGAAGGGAATATCGCCCATCACCGACAGGCGGAAACCGGTTGCAGCCACGATGATATCAGCTTCCAGCTCCTCGCCCGAGGATGTCAGCACGCCCTTCTCCGTAAAGCGGTCGATAGTGTCGGTGACGACGCTGACTCTGCCCTCTTGCGCAGCGCGGAAGATGTCGCCCTCTGGACAAAAGGCGAGGCGCTGCTGCCATACGCGATATTTGGGGGTGAAATGCGGCTCGAACTGGAAGTCGGGATTGCCGGTAAAGCCGCGCACCAGTTCCTTCAGCTCTTCGAAAACCACCTCCGGCTCAGCTTGGCAGCGGCGGGTTAGCATATCCTGATCATACATCACCTGCGCGCGCACCACGCGGTGAATGGTCGGCTCGTCGATCCCCACTTCGCGCAACCGGTCGGCCAGTTCATTCTTGTTTTCGCTGCAATAGAAATAGGTCGGCGAGCGCTGCAGCATGGTTACATGGGCGGCCTTCTCTGCAAATGCGGGGATGATTGTGGCTGCGGTTGCGCCAGAACCAATCACCAGCACCCGCTTGCCCGTATAATCGGTCGCCGGGTCCCACAATTGCGCATGGACGAAATGCCCCTTGTAGTCTGAAAGACCCTTCCATTCGGGAATGTAGGGCTTTTCATGGTCGTAATAGCCCTGGCACATCCACAGGAAATTGCAGGTGAAACGGGCAGCCGCGCCATCCGCCACGCGCACCGCATCGACCGTCCACAAATCGCTGTCGCGCGAATAGGCGCAGCTGACGATCCGGTGGCCGTAATGGATATGATCGCCAATCCCGTTTTCCTCAATCACTTCGCCCATATAGGTGAGAATCTCTTCGGCAGAGGCGATGGGCGCGCCCACCCACGGTTTGAAACGATAGCCGAAAGTATAGAGGTCGGAGTCGGACCGGACGCCGGGATATTTATGCGTGTCCCAGGTTCCCCCGAAACTGTCCTTCATCTCCAGAATTGCATAGGATTTGTCCGGACATTGATCCTGCAAATGATAGGCTGACCCGATGCCCGATATTCCCGCGCCGACGATCAACACATCGACATGAACCGCGCCATTGGTTGCGCCTGAATTTCCACTCTGCTGCATTTGCCTAATCCTCTTCCCAAGATTGACCAATATCATGCAATGGCACACCGTCTTTGACCAAAGTCAATAATCCTCTCGCCTCGCAGGGCCGTCTGTGTAGAAAGTGGGTGATCTGAAAGACAACAGGAGAGCACCCGCGATGCCATTCAAAATGACCGATCTGGTGGGATGCGATTTCCCTTTGTTTGCCTTCAGCCATTGCCGCGATGTCGTTGCTGCGGTCAGCCGGGCGGGCGGGTTCGGTGTGCTTGGTGCGGTCAGTTTCACACCCGAACAGCTGGAGCAGGAACTGCGCTGGATTGACGACAATGTTGGCGGCAAGCCCTACGGCGTCGACGTTCTGATCCCCGAGGTTCAGGCGGTCGAGAAGCAAATCTCCTCCGATGAAATCATCGCGATGATCCCTGCGCAATATCGCGACTTCACCGCACGCATTCTGGACGAAGCAGGCATCCGCAAGGATGGCACCGACCCGCTTGGCGGCGGGCAGCGGCCCAACACTTCGCTCGGGCAGGAATTGCTCGAAGTCTCGTTCAACCATCCGGTCCGGCTGATCGCCAATGCGCTCGGCACTGCGCCGCCTGAAATGATTGCGGCGGGCAAGAAGCACGGCATTCCGGTCGCCGCCTTGGTCGGGGCGAAGGAACACGCGCTCAAACAAATCGAGGCCGGGGTCGACATTATCGTGGCGCAAGGCGGCGAAGGCGGCGGCCACTGCGGCGAAGTTTCCACGATTGTGCTGGTGCCCGAAGTGATCGAGGCGATTGCGCGTAGCGGCCATGACATTCCGGTGCTGGCTGCGGGCGGAATCATGAACGGCCGCCAGATGGCCGGGATGATGGCGATGGGCGCGGCAGGCGCATGGTGCGGGTCTGTTTGGCTGGCCACACCCGAATCCGAAACAAGCGAAATGTTCCGCCGCAAGATGATCGCCGCCGGTTCGCGTGACACCATCCGCTCCAAACACCGCACCGGCAAATACAGCCGCCAACTGCGCAGCACATGGCATCAGAAATGGGACGAAGCCGGAATTCCCGCCCTGCCGATGCCGCTGATGATGCTGCTATCCGAACCCGTCTTGCGCGCAATCGACCGGGCGGCGGTGGGCGGTAATGCGCAGGCGCGGGAACTGGCGACCTATTGGGTCGGACAGGGATTGGGGCTGGTGCATGAAGAACGCAGCGCGGGCGCAGTGGTCCAGCAATTCAAGGAAGATTTCGCCGCCGGTTTTGAAAATCTGGCAGCCGCATTGGAATAAGATCAGAGCTGTTACTTCCGTTCCGCCGCAATCACCGCCACGGTCAGCCGCGAGATACACACCAGCTTGCCCGCCTCATCCTCAATCCGGATCGACCAAATTTGCGTGGTGCGCCCGAGATTTTCGGGCCGCGCGGTGCCGTAAACCCAGCCCGAATAGGCCGGACGGATATGGTTGGCGTTGATCTCCATCCCCACCGCAACATGCGTTTCGCGGTTGACGCAGAAGCTGGCCGCGACCGATCCGGCTGTCTCGGCCAGCACCACCGACGCGCCGCCGTGGAGCCTGCCAAAGGGTTGATGCGTGCGGTGATCGACCGGCATCCGCGCACAAATCCAGTCATCGCCGCAATCGACGAATTCAATCCCGAGCAGCCCGGGCATGGCATTGTCGCCAAGCTTGGTCGCAGGTTCCAAAGGCGGGCGTTCCCCGCCCCACCAGATCATTTTCTGTTCCATCGGCGGCGTTCTGGCCGAGAATTCTGCACCTGTCTATTCCGGGTCGCCCCGCTATTCGGTGGCTGGCCGATCACCCCTATTGGAATAGACCGTCCGCCCTTCCTTGATCGTGGCGACCACTTCGATATCCTTGATTGTCAGCGGATCAATCTTGAGCGGATTCCGCGCAAGAATGACAAAATCGGCCAGCTTGCCTGCCACCAAAGTCCCCTTGCGGCTTTCCTCCAGATATTGGATCGCGGCCCAATCGGTCAGCGCCTTCAAACCCTCATAAGGGGTGAGCCTCTGGTCGGGTCCGAGCACCACCCCGCTGCGGGTCACGCGGTTCACCGTGGCATCGAGCACGCGCATGGCGTTGGGGAATGTGACCGGCGCATCGTGATGCGAAGTCAGCGTCATCCCCGCATTCAGCACATCGCGGGTGGGCGAAATATAGTCGGCGCGCGGATGGCCCAGCACCGAATTAACGTGCCAATCGCCCCAATAAAATGTGTGCATAGGAAACAGCGACGGATACATCCGCAGTTCTTTCAGCAGCGGTATCTGGTCCTTGCGTAAGGTTTGGCCGTGGATCAGCACCGTGCGGTGGTCGGGGTAATCAAACTCCGCCTCCGCCTGTTTTACCGCGGCGAGCAATTGGTCAATCGCGGCATCGCCATTGGCATGGGTCAGCAATTGCCATTTGTTTTCAAATGCGGTGCGGACATATCCGGCGGCTTCTTCATCGCTCATAACCGGATAGCCGAGATAGCCCTCCGCCGTGCCGGTTGGCGGCACATGATAAGGATGGCTCAACCAAGCGGTTTTTCCCTGCGGTGACCCGTCGAGCGTCAGCTTGACCCCGCCAATCCGGTAGTGATTATTATAGGATCGGTCGCTGCGGTAAAATTCGGGCACAACAGCAGACTTGTTGATCACAATGTCAGGGTAAGACACCACGTCGATAAAGAATTTTCCATTGCGCGCAGCCGCTGCCATCGCCCCTGTGCCATCGGGCATTGCCCGTCCCTCTTGCGCTGTGGTGTACCCGCGTTCGGCATAGGCCTCTTGCCCAGTCTGGATGCTGGCAGCGCGCAATTCATCATCCGATTTGCCAAAGGTCCTGATTATCGGCCCGAAGAACGCGGCCTCTTCCAGCACACCATTGGGCGTGCCGTCTGCATTGCGCCGGATAATCCCGCCTTTCGGATCGGGCGTATCCTTGGTGAAGCCGATCGCTGCCAAACCCTTGTTGTTGACGCTGGCCAGATGGCCCGACTGGTGAATCAGCATAACGGGATATTCGGTTGAAATCTGATCCAGCACATCAGCGGTCGGATGTGTGCCTTCTGCCAATTGCGAATCGTCATAACCGCTCGCCATGATCCAACCGAATTTTGCGATGATCAGCTTGCCCTGATCGCTCGCCATCCATGCTTTGGTGGTGGCAACCAGACTGTCATAATTCGCGCCCGGCCCGTCAGGCGGGGGCAGCACATTGGCCATCATCGCGGTCAGACCCAGCGAATAGATATGGCCGTGCCCGTCGATAAAACCGGGAAGCAAGGTCTGACCATGCAAATCGCGCAGCGAAGCACCTTTGCCGTATTTTGCGAAGGCGGTAGCTTTGCTGCCGACAAAGGCAATCTCGCCGCCCCGCTCGACCAATGCCTCTGCATAGGCAGGTTCGCTGCCTTCCATTGTCAGAATATCGCCGCCGAAATAGATCGTGCTATCGGGGTTTTCTGCAATCACGGGATCGGCAACCGAGCGGACTTCCTCCGTCGGTGCGCAAGCGGAGGCCGCAAGCGCCAAACCGATCACGCAGAATAATTTTCTAGCGGGTATTCGCATGTCTTATCTCGCAATTAGCCTAAGGTTTTGGCAGTCGCCCATTGTCGTGCCAATCACGCCCGAGGCCGCTCATAGCGCCTCGAATTCAAATCAAACCGCGCCGGTCGGAGCGCCGCTGGCTTAGCTGCCCGTCCAGATCGGCGAGCTCCACGCGCGTTCCTGAATCGTCTTGGGTATCCCGGCGCGCAGCGGCATGCCAAGGCGGTTGGCTTCCCATGTCGACCAGCGGCAAGTCGGACGTTCCAGCACACGAACGTAATAGAACGCGCGCTGGTTTGGCTTGTAGTCGGGATCCTGCCAGCGAATCTTCATTTCCGGTGCGCCATCGCCTTGCGGAATTGCACAGCTGTTGGTGTCGATCCGGGCAGGCTGTGATTTGCAGCGATGGGTGCGCGGATCGGGCTGACCCTTTTCGCAGGCAATGTCATAGACCTGCTCCTGCATTTCGCCGCTCGCATCGACCCAGCCGCGGATAATTTGCACCCGTTCGAGCCCATTGCTGTCAGGATCTTTCATCGCTTGCGCGAGGAACACCGGCGCCTCACCCTTTTTCACGGCGAGGTCACCGCCCATTGCCGTGCCGCGGGCATAAGCCTGCTTGGCGAAGTCAGGGCTATCAAATATATTGTTGTCATACCCGTACCCGGCAAACAGGCGGACCTTTATTCGCGGCCCCGACGTGGCGAAGGTTTCCTTGCGGCGGAACGCGGCATAAATGTCTGTGCGGTTATTTTGTTCCGCCCAAACCCCGGCGAGGCCCGCCGCACTCCATTGATAGAATGGCGATTTGGACGCGCCTTGCAGATTTTCCTCGCCGGGGAAAACAACCGAGCGCCGCCCCTCTGGCGTACCATCGTTGAGACCGGTCTTACCAAAATAGCTTTCTTCGTCGAGCGGACCGCCACCATTATGGGTGTCCGATGAACCGATCAGGCCGAATTTATACGGATTGGCCCCGATCTGCTTTTCCAAAGTCAGCCCGCGTTGCAACGCCTGACGGATATAGGAACCGTCGGTCTCGCCAATGCGGAGCGTGCCCAGCAGCGTGTTGTAAATTTCAAAATCGGCCCATTCATCATTGGGAGACAGCATCGGATGCGTGTCCGATGTGCCCTTGACCTGGGTCATCTCCACAATCGGCTCGTTGCGCATCCGCTGTTCGGCATAATCCTTGGTCAGCGGATTGCCTTCATAGTCGGCCATCTTGAACATCTGGCCGTTCGACACGTTGGAATTATGCGGGATCGCCATCCCTTCGATGCCCTTCCCGCGAAGCCCGTCGAGCCAATCCCACAATTTCTCCGGGTTGGGTGAATTGAAAGTGTTGAACGGCAGATCGGGCACGGTCTTGCCGCGGAACAGCACGATCCGGTGCAAATTCTGGTCATCCGGGCCGGAAGTGAATTCATAGCCATTGAAAGTGGTGAATTTACCCGGCTCGTAATAGCGGTCAGTCGAATTCTGGATCTCACTCCAGCTGGTGCGCATGACGTTTTCATCATACATTTCGGGGATCCGCTCAGCGCTATGCATGCTCACAAATACCCGGCCAAATGCCTCCAGAATTTTCTGGCGCACGGTCGAAAACATATCGGCGGCATAGTCGATTTTCGACAGCGGGCTGCCTGGATCATCCATCGCCGGAAGCACGCCCATATATTCGGCGTGGTCGGTGACCGCATAGAAATCGAGCGCGCCGCCCTTCAGCTTGATATCGTAGCCCGAAGCGTGGCGGATCGTTTCGCCTTTCGCATAGCGATAGGCATCATCGGGGGTTGCG